>JACDHU010000184.1 GCA_013820865.1 Chloroflexota bacterium | reverse complement strand
GGCACATCGTTCGTACGATGGTCGTTGCAGAGCTCGCGAGCCATATCACCGCCGCTTCCATCGGGCAGGTCATCGTCGAGAATGATCAGCGATGGACGGCTTGCCCGCAGCGCCGCGCGCAGGTCATCAAGCCGCGTGAACCCACGCGCAATCCAGCCCGCGTCGTGCGCGACATCGCGCACCAGCTGGAGGGTCCCTTCGTCATCATCGACCACGAACAGCAGCGGCGCCGCATCGTGGTCGTCGAGTTCACGTTCCATTGCGCGTGCTGACGTGCAATCAGCGTGCCCATTGCGATTCCGTCTTGCCAGGTTGAGCGGTGCGCGAAAACCGTGGTTCCAAAGGTCCCGTTTCACCGAATGAGCGCATGGCCAACAAGACGCCAAGCGCGTGAGCAGGTGTGACGCGGGGCGGTACACTCGGCACAACCCCCGCATTCCGAGCTTCCGTCGCCATGCCCCTGATCACCACGCGCGCGCTCACCAAGCGCTACGCCGGAAACGTCACCGCGCTCGACGGCCTGACCGTAGAGATCGGCGAGGGCGTCATCGGCCTGGTCGGCGCCAACGGCGCCGGGAAGAGCACGCTCATCAAGATCCTGCTCGGACTCCTGCCGGCGACCGAGGGCGAGGCGCGCGTCCTCGACCTGGATGCCGCGACGCAGGGATCCGCCATTCGCGAACTGGTCGGCTACATGCCCGAGCACGATTGCCTGCCACCCGACGTGTCCGCCACCGAGTTCGTCAGCCACATGGGGCGCGTCTCGGGACTGCCGGCCGGCGCTGCGCGGGAGCGGACCGCGGACGTGCTGCGGCATGTCGGGCTGTACGAGGAGCGCTATCGGCCCATCGGCGGCTACTCGACCGGCATGAAGCAGCGCGTCAAGCTTGCGCAGGCGCTCGTGCACGACCCCCGCCTGCTCCTCCTTGACGAGCCGACGAACGGCCTCGATCCGGCCGGTCGTGACGAGATGCTGGCGCTCATCGAGCGCATCGGCCGCGACTTCGGGATCACCGTCATCATCGCCAGCCACCTGCTCGGCGAGATCGAGCGCGTGGCCACCTGGCTCGTTGCCATTGACGCCGGGCGGCTGCTGCGCACCGCGCAACTGACGGATTTCACCGAACGAACCGGCCAACTTCTGGTCGAAACCGATGAGGACGCGACCCCGCTCGCCCAGCGCCTCGGGGAGCGTGGCATCGAGGCACACGCCGACGGGAGGAATATGGTCGTCGACATCGCATCGGCCGGAGACGGCGAGTTCACCGTGTATGACGCCGTGCGCGACGAGTCAGTCGCGCTGTCGCTGGCGCTCATCCGGATCGAGCATCGGCGGCACCAGCTCGAGGACCTGTTCCGTGATGCCTGACAGCACCGGCACGATCTACGACATCGGCTACCGCGGATACGACGGACCGCGGCTTGGTCGAAGGGGCGCAATCGGAGCCATCGTGAGTGCCGGCCTCCGCGCAGTGTTCGGCCTGGGCCGCTCCGGCCGCTCCAAGATCCTGCCCTGGGGTGCCGTCGTGCTGGCCGTGCTGCCGGCCGGAGTGGCCGTGGCCATTCGCGTGCTCGCCGGCGACCTGATCGACCTGTACAGCTATGACAACTACCTTTGGGGTATCGGCGCGCTCATGCCGATCTTCATCGCCGCACAGGCGCCCGAGCTGGTCGTGAACGACATGCGTCATCGCGTCCTGCCGCTGTACTTCAGCCGGCCGATCAGCCGCCTGGAATACGTTGCGGCCAAGCTGGCGGCCATGAGCCTTGCGCTTCTGGCGCTCACGCTGCTGCCCGTCCTCCTGCTCTTCTTCGGACGCGTCCTCGCCGCCGAAGACGCGCTCGCGGCCGTGGGCGACGAAATCGGCGCCCTGCCGGCGATCATCGGCAGCGGCGTGCTGCACGCCGTTGTGCTCGCGAGCATCGGCCTGGCCATCTGTTCGGTCGCGGGACGCCGGGCATACGCGGCCGGAGCCGTGCTGGCCGTCTTCCTCGTCGGCGGCGTCATGGGTGGAACGTTCGGCTCGCAGGGTGGAGGCCTGGAGGCGATCGCGCCATTCGTCAATCCGCTCGCCATCCTCGATGGCGCGCGCGAATGGCTCTTCGGCGGCAGCGTGATGGAGTCGCCGGTTGGCGCCGCTGGAGTGCCGATGTATCTCTACGGCCTGGCAGTCGCGGTCCTGATCGCCGTGTCGTGGGCGGTGCTCGCCATGCGCTATCGGAGCGTCGCGACATGAGCCAGATCACGCTGCGCGAAGTCTCCCGCTGGTATGGCAACGTCGTCGCGGTCAACGATGTCAGCTTCGAGGTCGGCGCCGGCATCACCGGCCTGCTGGGGCCAAACGGTGCAGGCAAGACGACGCTGTTGCACATGATGGCCGGCTTCCTGGCGCCGTCTGCCGGTGACGTGCGAATCGACGATTCGCCGACATGGCGACATCCGGAGGTGTATCGGCGCATCGGCTTCGTGCCCGAGCGGGAGGCCGTCCATCCGTTCCTCACCGGGAGGCAATTCGTTCACAGTTCGGCCCGCCTCCAGGGCGTGAAGGACCCCGTCGCAGCCACCGAGCGCGCCATCGAGATGGTGGACCTGCGCGAGGCGTCCGGCCGTGCCATCGGCGGCTATTCCAAGGGAATGCGACAGCGCGTGAAGGTCGCCGCATCGCTCGTGCACGACCCGGAAGTCCTGATCCTCGACGAGCCGTTCAACGGCATGGACCCGCGTCAGCGGCTGCACATGATGGATCTGCTGCGATCGATGGCGGCCGAAGGTCGCACGATCCTGTTCTCGAGCCACATCCTCGAGGAGGTCGAGCGCCTGAGCGATCGAGTCCTGGTGGTGGTGGCCGGACGGCTGGCGGCGAGTGGCGACTTCCGGCGCATCCGCCGCCTCATGACTGATCGGCCGCACACATTCAGCGTCCGCTCCTCGGATGATCGCCTGTTGGCGCGCGAGCTTCTTGCCTCGCCCGAAGTCCAGGCGGTCGAGCTGCACGACGGCGCCCTGACCGTCCGTACCGGCGACTACGGTCAGCTCACGCGAGCCGTGGGCCCAGCCGCTCAGCGGGCCGGCGTCTCCCTGCTCGAGCTCCGACCCGCGGACGAGTCGCTCGAGTCGGTCTTCAGCTACCTGGTGCACCGATGACCGCCGCCCTCCTGTCGCTCACGCTTCGGGGCCTCCTCAATCGTCGACGCACCCTGCTGCTCGGCCTGATCGGCGCTCTCATCCTGCTCGTGGCGGTGATCTACCGCCTGTCGGGACCAGCGGAAGCGGAGGCGTCAACCTTCACGGGACGCCTGCTGGCCGACTTCGGCCTGGGGGTCCTGCTGCCGCTGGTCGCCGTCATCGTCGGCACCGCCGCCATCGGCTCGGAGCTCGACGACGGCACCATCCTCTACCTGCTCGCAAAGCCGATCCCGCGCATGCTCATCGTGGCGATCAAGCTGCTGGTTGCAGCGGGCGTGGTCACGGTCCTGGTCGCGCTGCCGATCCTTCTCGCGGGCATCATCGGCACGGGCGGCAGCGCGTCGCTGGGTCTGGCGTACGCGGTGGCCGCGGCATTCGGAGCGCTCGAGTACACCGCTGTGTTCCTCGCCCTTTCGCTCGTGACCTCACGCGCGTTGGTCATCGGCCTGGCGTACGTGGTGGTCTGGGAGGGCGTGGTCGCCGGGCTCTTTGCCGGCACGCGAATCTTCAGCGTGCGACAGCATGCCCTTGCGGTCGGCGATGCCCTCGCCGGTGACGGTGCCGTGACCGCCGAGCTGGCAGCCGGATCAGCCTTGCTCATCGGCTTTGCCGTCACTCTGCTGGCCTTCGGCCTGGCGGTGCGGCGCCTCGAGCGGGTCGAGCTGCGAGGCGACTCGAACTGAGCCGCGCAGACCCGATCTCGGCCGGCGCGCTCCGCCCTGCTACGCTGCCGAACATGGACCTGCCACCACCCTGGGGACACCGATGGGCCGGGCGTCTCGATACGCTCACCATCGACAGCGAGGCGCTCACCGGCAACCCGCTCGGCGACCCGCATCGGCGACCCGTCTACGTGTACACGCCGTCCGGCTACGACGCCGATCCGGAACGACGCTATCCATCGGTCTATCTGATCCAGGGGCTGACCGGACAGGTCGACATGTGGCGCAATCGCAAGTTCGGCCAGCCGTCGGTGGTCGAAGCGCTGGACACCTGGTTCGCAACCGATAGTGCTGCTCCCGCCATCGTCGTGTTCGTCGACGCCTGGACGCGCCTGG
>JACDHU010000018.1 GCA_013820865.1 Chloroflexota bacterium | reverse complement strand
CTCTGAGACACCACGACCAGCTTCAAAGCCGATGACCATCCCGCGCGGCTCCTTCGAGCGCGACCCGGCGGAGTGGATGACGCGGCTCGAGGCCATAGGCGTTGTGCGTGACACGCTCGACGACGAGGTCGCACTCATCGGGACGACCGGCAAGATCGGTCGCGAGCTGTTCACGCTGGGTCATCGGCCCAACCAGCTGTACGTGGTCGGATCCATGGGCTGCGCATCGGCTATCGGCCTCGGTATCCACCTCGGAGGCCGCGGAAGCCGGAAGGTCGTCGTGCTCGACGGCGATGGCGCCGCGCTCATGAAGATGGGCTCGCTGGCCACCATCGGTCAACAGGCGCCCGAACGCTTCGTCCACGTCATCATCGACAACGAGGCACATGAGTCGACGGGCGGCCAGGCAACCGTGTCGGCCGGCGTCGACTTCGCGACGGTGGCGGTGGCTTGCGGATACCGCAACGCATGGCGGGTGGACGCACCGGAAGCACTCCGGGCTGCCGTGGAGGAAGCCGCGTCCACGCGGGGCCCGAACCTCGTGCACGTGAAGGTCTCGATCAGCTCCTCGGCAGACCTCGGACGACCCGGCCTGACGCCGGTCGAAGTCAAGGACCAGTTCATGCGCTGGTTCGCGGACTGAGCGCCGCGAGCATGGCGGCCTTTTACAACCCTGTCCGGATTCGCTTCGGTGCCGGCGCGCTCGACGGCATCGGCGAGCTGGTCGGGACACGGCGCTGCATCGTCCTCACCTCCGAGGGCATGCAGCGGCGCGGCGACCTCGACCGGCTCATCCGCGCCATCGATGGTCGCGTGGCCGCCACCTATCCCAGCGTGACGCCGAACCCGACGGTCGAGTCAGCCACAAACGCGTTTGACACCATCCGTGAAAGCCAGCCCGAGACCGGTCTCATCGTGGCGCTCGGCGGCGGAAGCGTGATCGACACGGCCAAGGCCGTGGCCGCGCAGTGTGCGAACGCGGGCGAGGCGAACTGGTTATCGGCCCACCTGCGGGATGGTGCGCCGTTTGCCCAGGAAGTGGCTGCGCCGCCGATCCTGGCCATTCCGACGACGGCCGGAACGGGCAGCGAGGTGACGATGTGGGGGACCATCTGGGACGAGGCGAACGGCCGGAAATACTCGGTCGCGCATCCGTCGCTGTACCCCGAGCACGCCGTGTTGGATCCGCAGCTCACACTGAGCGTGCCCCGCGCGACGACGGTGGCGACGGCCCTCGACGCGCTGTCGCATGCCATGGAGGCGATCTGGAATCGCGCCGCCAACCCGGTCTCGGACGCGCTCGCGGTGCGCGCCATCGGTCTCATTCCGGCCGCTCTGGTACGGGCGCTCGACAACCCGGACAACCTGGCCGTCCGCGAACGACTCCTGTCGGCGGCGCTCGTCGCTGGGCTGGCCATGAGCAACACTCGGACGGCGCTGGCCCATTCGATCTCGTATCCGATGACCTCGCGGTTCGGGGTGCCGCACGGCATCGCCTGCAGCCTGACTCTGCCCGAGATCCTGCGCGCGCTCGCAGAGACGCATCCGGATCGGGCGGCGCTGATCGCCGGGGCGCTCGGGGTCGCATCGGCCACCCAGGGTGTCGATGCGCTGTATCAGCTGTTTCGAGATGTCGGGATGGCCGCCATTCTGACGGCGCACGTGTCATCGAGCACGGCGCTCGAGGCCATCGAAGGCGAGCTGATCACGCCGGGCCGGGCCGACAACTCCCTGTTCCCCGCGAATGGGCCAGCGGCGGCGCGACTGCTCCGAACGGCCTACGAACGCGTCTGCGGCTGAGCGGTCAATCCTTGGGGTCGGCCACCGTGGAGGTCGAATCCTGCGAGCGTTCGCCACGGAGTCGATGCCAGGTGTTGCTGATTGCCTGGCGGAAGAAGAATGGCACCGCCACGATGCCGGCCAAGATGACCTGGAACAGCATGGTGCCGGAGCCCGGATCGATGTATCCGAGAAGGAACATGAAGGAAACGCCTCGATAGTGTTATGCGGATGTTAGCCGCAGTCGGCTCCGATGACCACCCGCGCGGCCGCAGCCTGATGATCAGGCGGTGGCGAGGACGGCGCGCTCCGCCAAAGCGATTGGCAGGCCGCCAGACGACGTGATGCCGTTGTGGAAGGCGCGCAGCGCATCGGTATCTGAAGATCCGTGCGCAGCGAAGAAGGCCTCGCGGATGCGCACGATCTCCAGGCATCCGGTCAGGTAGGACGACGCCTGGGTGGGCCAGGCACAGTAGCGGGTGACCTCGGCCTTCGCGGTAGGCTCGGTCAGACCGGTCTTGGTGGTCATGTATGTGACCGCCTCGTCCCAGGTCATCTCGCCCATGTGCAGGCTCGTGTCCACCACGATGCGCGCCGCGCGGAAGATGGTGGCCTCGTACTGGTTCATCTCGTGCCGCATGTCGGTGAAGAAGCCCTGCTCGCGCATCATCCTCTCGGCGTACAGGGCCCAGCCCTCGCTGAAATAGGGCGTGCGGTACACCTGGCGCAGGCGCGACGGATTCGACTTCATCATCACGAGGTGCCAGTGGTGGCCCGGATATGCCTCGTGGACCGCCGTCGTCGGGATGCCCGGGTAGGAATTCGAAGCCAGTCGCTTCTGGATTTCTTCCTCCGAGGCGCCATCCGGTGGGAAGGGCACGAAGAAGTGGCCGAGCATTCGGTCGCTGAATGGCGGCGGCTGCATGTAGCTGGCGACCGCCAGGACCGGCCGCTGGAAGGGCGGCGATGGCACGACCGCGCATTCTTCCCCTTCCGGGAAGCTCGTGAGCCGATGCTCGCGCAGAAAGACACGCGCGCGCTCCGTCCAGTCCTCGTAGCCGATGCGCATCTCCTCCGGCGTGCGTGGATGATCCTCGTTGAGTTCATCGAGGACCTGCTTCCAGTCATCGGTGTCCCGAAGCTCGCGGGCACAGCGGGTCAGATCGATCGCCAGCTCGTCATACGCGGCCTGACCGCGATCACGCAGCTCGCGCGCGCCGAATCCGAGCAGCTCCTTCTCTCGGAGCAGGGCGCTGTATCGGTCCTCGCCGAGCATCCATTCACCGGTCGCGTTGGGCCGCATCTCCTCCAGGTAGGCGACATAGCCGTCGTAGGCCGATCCGGCCGCCTCCCCCGCCTCGGCCAGCTTCGCGCTCAGGGCGGCGTCCTCGATCTGGGCCGGGAGGATCTCGCGGACGTACTTCGCGCCGGCGCGGGCCTGGTTCGCCGCCCGGTCGAGGAAGATCTCCGGCACCATGTCCGGCCGCAGGTTGCGCTTCCCAGCCTCGAGGTTGCCGGGGATGAGCTTCATGCGGGAGATGGACGCGCTCACGAGCTGGTCCATCGGGCGCAATCGGTGCAGGAAGAGGCTGAAAATGCCCTGCATGCCTGGATTCAGGTAGGTGTCCGGCTGGCGCCGCCAGACCTGGAAGTCGTCGAGGATCTGCCGCCCGCGCAGGATGCTGATCACGAGATCGCGGTCGATCTGCTCGTCGAATCCGAGGCTGCCGACATCAAGGTCGCGGAATCGGTTGAGCCAGGCGGTGTCTGCGGCACTGCGCCGCTCGAAGGCGGCCTCCGACAGATCGTCCAGCCGCTCGTCGTACTCGGTCAGGCCAAGTCCGCTGGCGCGTACCGGCGAGTCATCGAACTCCGCGTCGAGGAACTCGTTGGTCAGCTCGGCGAAGGACGTCATGCATCAACCTCTGGGCCAATGATCTCCAGCACCGTCCCATCCGGAGCGCGGAAATGGCACCACGCGGCGTCATGGGTGCGCTCGACCTCCGTCAGCATCTCAAGGCCAGCCTCCTCCATGCGCTCGCGAGTCGCGTCCACGTCGCGTACCCGCAGCCCGACCACAGGACCGGTGGTGAAGAAGGCGTGGTCCGGATCTGTGTCGGCATAGACGTGGAGCTCCGCATCTGTGCCGAGGCGGAACCATGTCGCACCAGGCGCCTCACTCACGATCTCCAGGTCGATGAGGTCGCGAAAGAAGCCGATCATCTCCTCGAACCGATCGGTTCGAAAGCCGATGAAGCCAACGCCGCTCACCGTAGAGGCGGGAGCAGGCGGCCGAACCGCTCGGGATCGGCGGCCGCGGCCGATTGGATGGCGTTGAGCGCCGCGCCCTTGCGGAGGTTATCGCTGCTCACCCAGAGCGCGAAGCCGCGGTCCCGGCCGGGAATGGCGCGCAGGCGCCCGACCAGCACCGGGTCGCGACCCTCGATGTCGAGTGGCATGGGATGACGCTCGGATCCATCGGCCGGACGGTACTCGAGGCCGGGCGCATTGCGCAGCACGCGCTCTAGGTCGGCAACGGTTGTGTCGCGCTCGGTGCGAATGTGGAGCGCGACCGAATGTCCGGTATGCACCGCCACGCGCACCGTCGTCGCGGCGACATCGAGCGACGGGAGCTCCAGGATCTTGCGCAGCTCGGCGTGGATCTTGTTCTCCTCGCCGGTCCAGCCGTGCTCGTCCAGCACGTCGATCTGCGGCACCACGGAATCCGCGATCCGCCCATGAAATGGCGAATCCGCCGCGCGGTCCCGGTGCTCTGTTCCGCGCTCCGCCTCGAAGGCATCCAGGCCCTTGCGGCCGGCGCCGCTCACCGCCTGGTAGCTGGCCAGGTCGACCGACGCGAGACCGGCGAGATCGCGGATCGGCGCCAGCGCGACCACGGCCGCCGCCGTCGTGCAGTTGGGATTCGCGATCAGGTTGCCGGTCCGATTTCGGGCGGCGTGGGCATTCGCTTCCGGTACGATGAGCGGGACGCCATCGGCCAGGCGGAAGGCGCTCGAATTGTCGACCACCAGCGGGATCCGTGCACCCGGCCCGGCCATGATTTCTTTGCTCTGCACCCCATCGACGGCGAGGAACAGGACATCGAGCTCCCGCGCGCTGTCATCGGTCAGGAAATTCACCTTGACCGATGAGCCGCGGTATTCGAGCGTATTACCCTCGAGGTGACCGTAGGCGCGCAGGTTTTCGGCCGGCAAGCCCGCGTCGGCCAAGATGGAACAGAACACGCCGCCCACCACGCCGCGCGCGCCCGCGACCCCAACGATCGGCCAATCCGAATCCGTCATCGCATGACGATAGCGAAGATCGACTCTCGACACATGGGCTTCGACGCCAACCCACGCAGATATTCGGCCGCGTGTCGGCTCAGCGGGAGCCGAACAGGATCGGACGCTCGTCTGCCACCAGTCGGGCAAGGTCGGCGTAGACGGCTCCGGCAGTCACCCGCCCGCCGGCTCCCGGTCCGGACATCCGGAACACGCCCGCGCCCGTGACCGTGATCTCCAGCATGCTCTCGACGCCAGCCGTCCGAGCCAGCGGATCGTTCGGCGCAACCGGCATCGGCGAAACGGTCATGCCGTCCCGGGTGGCCTCGGCCACCAGGCGGACGGTCTCGCCGGTAGCCACGGGAACGCCAACGATCCCGGAGGTCATCACGTCGGTCTCCGGTCGCCAGCGGCCCCACGCCACCGATGCCAGGATCGCGAGCTTCTGAGCCGCGTCGCGGCCGTCGACGTCGAAGCTGGGATCGGCCTCGGCATAGCCCGCCTCCTGGGCCTCGCGCAGCGCCTCGTCGTAGCTGCGGCCTTCGCCCATGGCCGACAGGATGTAAGTCGTGGTGGCATTCACGATGCCACGGATGCCTTCAATGGCGCCCGTCGCGGCGAGGTGCGTGACTGCCTCGATCATGGGCGTGCCTCCTCCGACGCTCGCACTGCCGAGGAGGGCTGCGACCCGCCGCTCCGCGAGCTCCGCGAGCTCACCGCCATGCGTGGCGAGCAGGGCCTTATTGGCCGTGACGTAGGGGATGCCACGGTCAAGCGCCGCGCGCGCCCACTCAAGGGGACCGTCAATGCCACCGCCAGTTCGACCACGACATCGGCGCTCAAGGCTTCCTCGGGATTCCCAAGCGCGACACCTTTCGGCAGGCCGACCCGGTCCCGATTCCGCACAGAGACTGACGCCAACTCGAGCGGCAGCGGACCGCTGAGCACGAGCTCGCCAAGCGCAGAGCCAACCGTGCCCCAACCAATGAGTCCGATGCGCAGCCGTTCCATGATGCGCAGTCTATGCGGCATCGGCGCTAGACTGAAGCCGATATGGGTGCCACCGAAACCGTCGATCTCTTCTTCGAGCTCATCAATGACGACCGCCGCGACAAGGCGGTCGAGCTGTTCGCGGAGAATGCCGTCCTGGGCATCAGCGTGCCGGGGGGCGACGAACGCACAAACCTGCGTGGTCGCGACAAGGTCGGCGGCTGGTTCATCCGCGCCGGCGACGGCTTCCGCATGTTCACCAACGACAGCCGCAACATGGGCTCCAGCTACATTGCCGATCTGACTGTCATGCGTCCCGGCGTCCCGCCCATGAATGTCGAGGCCAACTTCCGGGTCGAGGGCGGTCAGATTGTCGCCCTCTTTCTGCAGCCGAACTGACCCGCACGCCTACGGGAACAGGTCGCGCTCCGGCTCCATGACCACGACCGATGCGCCCACCTCCGACGGGCGCCAACTGTAGCCCCGCACCACGACGACCGGACGCTGCTCGACCTTGCCACCGGCCAAGTCCGCGGCCGATGCCAGCTGGTCCGCCACCGCGATGATCGTGGCGCGCATCGGTCGACCGGAGGCGTCCGGCTCGCCGCGCAGGTCAAGCAGTGCCTCGATCCCGGCCGATCCGATTGCCACGTTCACGATGCCGTTGCGCCATGACCGGCCGAACGAGTCGCTGATGATGACCGCGGGAGCTGTGCCGGCCCGCCCCCGCAACCCCTCACGGATGGCGCGTGCCGATGCGTCCGGATCTTCGGGCAGCAGAGACGCAATCTCTCCCCCGCCGACGTTCGACACGTCCACACCGGCATTGGCGCACACCAGGCCGTGGCGGGTGCGACTGATGATCAGCCCGCCGGTCGCCATGCGCACGATGGATGCCGATTCCCGCAGGACCAGCTCAACCTGTCGTGGGTCGCGGTCCCAGCGTGAAGCCCAGTCTCGCGCGAAGTCGGACGGCTCGACCGATGCCAGCTCGACCAGCCGGCCCTCCGCCTTGGAGACGATCTTCTGGGTGACGACGACCACGTCGGCATCGGTCAGGCGGATGCTGGAGGTCGTGGCTGCATCGGCGATCAATGCCGCGAGGTCGTCGCTCTCGACGACCTCACCAATGCCGTCGAGAGCGATCAGCTCGATACGCGAGGTCATGCGGCGTCGCCGAGCTCGAGCCAGCGCGCGAGGTCCGCGGGTGTGTCGAGGTCGAAGGCCAGCCCGGCGCGGTTTACTGCCACCAGCGGAACCCCGGTCCGCTCCACCTCCGCAAGGTGCGCGGCGAAGCTACCGATGCCGAACCTGAAGCCGATGAGACCCGGCGGTCGCAACACCAGCCCATTCGTGCCGGTGCCGGCCCGGTCCGGAGCGATCGCCATGGCCGGCTCGCTGCCGAGTGGCAGGGCCGCAAGCAGCGCCTCCACGTCCGTGGCCTGAACGTTCGGCAGATCGCCGTGCAGCACGACGAGCGTTTCAACGTTATCGACCATGGCATCGAAGCGCGCCTGCTCGAGGCCCTCGTTGAGGCCCATCCCGCGCTGCACGATCAGTCGCGCACCCGACGGCTCCACGGCCTCGCGCAGCGCGCGCGACGGCGAGATGACGACGACATCTTCGGTCACCTCCCGCGTGACGGCCAGGACGCGCTGGAGCAGTTGACTCGCCAGGAACATGCGCTCGTCGGGGCTCAACGAAGGGGCGAGGCGCGTCTTGGCCGCCTCCAGGCCTCGGTGCGGGACGATGATCCGGGTCGACACCGATGCAGCATATATGGCGGCGTGCCACGTCACCGATGTCGTACCGTGGAAGCACGACCCACATCACAGCGGAGGGCTTCCGGTGGTCGTCCTGTTCAAGTATCTCCACGTGCTCACCACCTGGTCTTCGGCATCATCGCAGCCGTGGCGGGCGAGTTCGACCTCCTCCGGCCGTGGCTGATCGCCTCGTACGTGGTCTTCGCCATCGCCATGGGTGTCGGCGTACTCCTGAGCGACCCGTGGGCAAAACGTCTTGGCGAAGCCGCGTTCGCGAGCCCCACCGACGCGCCGTCCGGGGAGCTCCAGGCCGCCATCCACGATCGCCGCGGCCACATCGGGTCGACCATCCTGATGACCATGATCGTGGTCATCTTGTTCCTGATGGTGGTCAAGCCGGGCGGCTGAGTTCCACCAGCGCCGCGGCAAGGGCTGCACGATCCCCATCCGTGCGCATGACCGTCGGGAGGATCACGGCCTCCATGCCAAGCGCCTCCACCGCTGGCGCCAGCGGCGCATCGGCCTCATCAAGGACGAACCGGTCGACGAGCCCGGAATACAGTCGCGCCACGCCGAGCGCCGTCGACTCGTGGCCGAGGCTGGCGAGCATCCGAGCGGCGGGGCCCTTCAACGCCCGGCCGGCGATGATCGGGCTGACCGCTACAGCCTCGCCGAGCGCTTCGCGGATGCCTGGCAGCGCGAGGATGGGACCGGTGCTGACCATGGGATTCGACGGACCGATGACCACGAGGTCCGCATCGGTGATCGCCTCCAGCACCGCCGGCGTCGGCTGCGCCGATCCTTCGAATCGCACCCCTCGCACTTCCGGCTCCTGTCGCAGGCGCACGAAATAGTCCTGGAACGCGATCTCGCCTGCATCGGTCTCGATCATCGTGCGGTGGTCATCATCGGTGGCGGGCAGAATCCGCGCGGTCAGGCCCAGGGCGGCCACCATGGCGGCGGTCGCATCGGTCAGGGAGGCTCCTTCGCGAATGAGCCGTGTGCGGTGGGCATGCGTGGCGAGGTCCGCGTCGCCGACCGTGAACCAGGCCGGCTCGCCCAAGCGCTCGAACATGTCGTGGGCGGTATGGGTGTCGTCGCGAATTCCCCATCCGCGCTCGGTGTCGATCAGGCCAGCCAAGGTATACAGCAGCGCGTCGATGTCGGGGCTGACGTGAAGGCCGTGCATTGCCGTGTCGTCGCCAACATTGGCGATCACGGTGAGCTCGACGGGTACATCCAGCAGCGTGAACCCGTGCGCGAGCTTCGTTCCACCGGTGCCGCCGGCCAGGAGCGTGACCTTCATCGGCTCAGGGTACCCGGCTCAATCGTGCGCGGCGTCTGTCGCGTTTGGGACTCTTGCCGCCGTGGTGGGCATATGGCCGAACGCGGAGACTGAGCGTGCCTACGCTCCCGAAAGCAGTGGCTTGACGTCAGTGATCATCCGCTCCATCGATTCGGCGTCGTATGGCGCCGGGAAGCCGACGATGAAGTGGCGGAAGCCGATGTCCAGGTACGGCCGCAGCGTGTCCGCGACCTGCTCCGGCGTTCCGAGCAGCTGGTTCTTCCAGGGCTCGGCCTTGCCGTTGCGCTCGAAGATGGCATCGGCCACGCGCCGAGCTTCGGCGGGATCGTCGCGGATGACGGCCATCCCCACCCCCACGGTTCGCTCGATCTCGGACTCGTCGCGACCGACCTCGTCGCAGTGGCGCCGCAGGATCTCGTCCTTGCGCTTCACGTTGTCGAAGCCGCCGCCGACATTGCAGGCATCGGCGTAGCGCGCGACGATCCGCAGCGTCTTGCGCTCCCCGCCCCCGCCGATCAGGATCGGCAGCCGCTCCTGCACGGGAGCCGGATCGTTGCGCACTTCGTGAGTCGTGTAAAAGCGCTCGCCGGAAGGCCGCTCGCCGTGGAGCATGCCGCGCATGATCTTGGCCGCCTCTTCGAGCCAGCGCAGCCGCTCCCCGGGCGAGCCGCCGAACTCGAGCCCGTAGGCACGATGCTCGGTCTCGAACCATGCGCCGCCGATCCCCAGGACCGCACGCCCGTTGCTGATGTGGTCCAGGGTGGTCGCCATCTTTGCGACCAGTGCAGGATTTCGGAAGGGGTTGGCACCGACCATGAGGCCGATGCGCGCGTGCTCGGTCGCCTCGGCCCACGCGGCCAGCGTCAACCAGCCCTCGAAGATCGGGCCGTCATCCGAGCCGACGATGGGATACAGATGGTCCCATGTCCAGATCGAGTCATAGCCCAGCGTGTCGGCACGGATGCCGGCGTCGCGCAGAGCCTGCCAATCGGTGTACTGGTTCCAGGTGATGGCGCCGAACTTCGCGCCGCCGGTGCGATCAGTCATGTCGGATCACCTTCTCCACGTGCATGCGGATGGTCACCCGCTCCTGACCGATGAACTGATCGGGTGGGCTTCCGTATCGGACCGCCAGCGCCATGATGTCGGCGAGTGAACGCTCACGGTCCTCGTCGATCTCGATGCGACCCTGGAGGCCGACCCATTCGAACTTGTCCTCGAAGCACAAGCTGACGCGCGGATCATTGCGCAGGAATCGGTCCTTGGCGCGGCCGATCTTCGTGTTCATCAGGATCGTGCCGGGCCGCTCCGGGTCGATGTCGAACCACATCACCGACTGGTTCGGCGATCCATCGGCGGTCAGCACGGCCAGCACCGGGTAGCGAAGCTTCTTCGTCAACCACTCGCGCAGATCATCGGTCAGGACCGCGTCGACGGTCAGGGCAGGGTCAGTCATCATGGCTCCTTCGGGTCGCAGGACCGATGCCAACTCGTGGCGTCGGTGCTCATTTGGCAGATCGAACCCCAACTCTAGACGTACTTCCTGGAGTTACTGAGACACGGGACCGAGCCGTCGCCGAGCGGCTCGCTGGTTGTGCCTAATGCCCGTATGGACGACATCTGGCGCAACGGCGACGCGCGTTGGGTCATCCGCCGCGCTGGCGGGCAATAGCCGGCAAACGAGGGCCAGATCATGCTCGGCCACGCTCAAACCTGGCAGTTCGCCGCTCGTTCTCGCGTCTAATGCCCGCCACGACGGCGTATGACCCAACGGAAGCCGACTCGCACCCGGCTCCACGTGTCACATGTTCTCGAGTTCGCGACGACGACAGCGTTGCGCGGCTCTCCGCCCTACACTGGCCGCTCCATGACACACGCTGAGCTGCTCTCGATCGGCGCCGAGCTGCTCCTCGGCGAGACTGTCGACACCAACGCCGCCTTCCTCGGGCGCGAGATGGCGCAGCTCGGGCTTCCGCTGGGCAGCGTTCGGATGGTGCCTGACGACAGACTGACGCTGCGCGAGGCATTCGCCGATGCACGCGGTCGCGCGGGCGTCGTCCTCGCCACGGGCGGCCTCGGCCCCACCCACGACGACCTGTCTCGTGAAGGCCTGGCCGATGCGCTCAGCGAGACCCTGGCCCCAGACTCAGAGCTGATGCGCATCCTCGAGGAGCGCTATCGTGCGTTCGGGCCGATGCCCGAGAGCAATCGCCGCCAGGCGATGCGCATTCCGTCGGCCGAGGCACTGCCGAATCCCATCGGCTCGGCGCCCGGCTGGTGGGTCGACCGCGACGGCGTCATCGTGGCGCTCATGCCGGGCGTGCCGTCCGAGATGCGACGGATGTGGGCGGATCACGTACGGCCTCGGCTCGCCGCGCGCTTCGACTTGGCGCCGCTGAACATCCGCACCGTCAAGGCGTTCGGGATCGGCGAGTCGGCCATGGCAGAACGCCTGGGCGTATTCCTCACCGAACCGCCGCCAGACGTCGATGCCGGGATCTACGCGCGCGACGACGGCGTGCACGTCCGATTCTCGACGCGTGGTGATTCCGCCGTTCTCGACGGCCTTGCCGCCGAGGCCTTGGTCATTCTCGGCGACACCGCCTACGGCACCGACGAGGACGACCTCGCATCAGTCGCCCTGGCCCGGCTGAGCGTCCTCGGCGCGGAAACGCTGGCGAGCTGGGAATCCGACACCGATGGCGCCCTGATCGCCATTCTCGCCGGCGCGGCGCCCACTGACGGCGCGGCTCGTTACGTCGGGGGCGTGCTCGACATGGGAACACCATCCGGACCACCCATCGGCGACGCCGTTCTCCAGGTCTCGCTGCTGACGCCCGATGCCAACGGCCGCAGCCGAGTGCGCGTCGCGCTGTCCGGTGCCATCTCGATGCCGATGACCGAACTTCGCATCCACGGCTCCGGCCCGCAGCGTCTCCGTCGCGCCGCCTTCGCCGCCCTCGATGCCGTGAGGAAGCTCAGCTCCAGCGACCGATGAGCCGAACCGCGGCAGGTCGGACCTCGAAGCTCCAGTCCGATCGCACGCCGATGACATCGCCATCCGCCTGGACCGGAATTTCACCACCACCGAGGACATGCAGGTCAACCCGTCGTGCATCCACGCGTTCAGCTCGGGGGCGCATCCCGAGCGCCCAGCGACCGGCCTCGAGCGCCAATCGTGGGGCCGGGCCCGCATACACGCGCAGGGAGAGCCGGCCGGCGTCGGGGCGCGCGCCCGGGTTGACGCACAGCCCGCGGCCGTAGAACGGCGTCGTCCCGATGACCACCATCTCCATCGGTCCGCGATGGACGACCCATCCGTCGGCCCGCACCTCGACCACCAGCCGGTGCCAGAGATCCGGGATCGAACGCGCCACCGCCATGGCCCAGCCGGGAAGCCGACGAGCTCCTGCGGCCGCGTACCGTCCGGCGACCAGCGCGTCCCATCCGCCCCCGGCGAACAGCGCGAGCCGGCCGTCAACGTCGACGAGGTCCACGGGTCGCGCATCGCCGGCGCGAAGGACCTTCGCAAGGCCTTCGGGATCACGCGGCAGGCGCAGCAGGTGCGACGTCGCGTTGCCGAACCCGGCGGGGATGTACCCCAGCGTCAGTCCCGAACGCGTCGCGGCCACGTTGTAGGCCACGCTCAGCGATCCGTCGCCGCCGGCGATGACCGCGGTCTCGTACCCGTCCAACCGCGCATCGAGCCAGGCGGCCAGCACCGCCGGATCGCGCGTGGCCGTCACGTGCAGGTCGGCGTCGAGCGCCCGTCGCGCCAGCTCGACCGCTCGTCGAACGCGCTCGGTCTGCGCGGTGCCGGCCCCTTCATTGAGAAAGACCGCCGAGCGTGTCCGCGCTACGGGAGCTGCGACAGGAGTTCCGCCGCGAGCTCGTCCGAGCCCCCGCCAAGAATGAAGACGGCTCCCTGTGTGAAGTACATATAGGCACGCTGATCGACGTCGGCGGCGGTGATCACGAGGACCTCCTTGCCTCCGATCGTCTCCGTCTCGACGCTGCCCTGCCCATCGGCCATGCCGGTCATCAAGGTGGCAAACTGCTCGAGCTGCGTCTCTCCCATGTCGGGGATGCGCATTGCCGTCACACCAAAAACGTTCTCGCCGGTCCCGTAGGTGCTGACCGAATACTCGACTTCCGACGCATCCATGTTCTGCGCCTCGAGGGCTGCGGCGACCATGGGGTTCGCCGCCAAGTCAACGTCGGTGCGCGACTGACCGCCGATCTCGTCCGGCAGCAGGTCGAGCAGTGCGGCGTCGTTTCCGGGGAGACCGCCCGTGTCGGTGGAATCCGTCGGCTCCTGCGACGCGGGTTCGGGCGTCGGGTCGGGCGTCGGGTCGACGGTGGCGGCAGGCTCTGACGGCGAGGGGGAAGCCTGGTCGCTCGAGCACGCGGCGACGGCGAGCGCCAACAGCGTGACCAGGACGAGGGAGATACGCTTCACGGGAGAACCTCCGTACGGTGGTGCAGCTAGAGCAGCATAGCCGTCGGCGGCCGCATCGCGTGGGGCGGACGTTGAGTCGGGCGTT
>JACDHU010000183.1 GCA_013820865.1 Chloroflexota bacterium | reverse complement strand
TGGCGCCGATCATGGGCGTCGAGGGCCTGGCAGTCGGCGTGGCGATCGGCTCGCTGGCCCACCTCGTCATCCAGTTGCCGAACCTTGCCCGCGTGGGGCAGCGCTACGACCTCACCATCGGGCTGGGGCACCCCGGCGTGCGGCGCGTCGCCTGGCTGATGGGTCCGCGGATGCTGGGACTCGCCGCGGGTCAGCTCAACTTCCTGGTGTCGACCGTGCTGGCCTCCGGCCTGCCCGAAGGCAGTCTGACCGCCTATAACTACGCCTTCCAGCTCTCGCAGATCCCGGTCGGGGTCGTGGGCGTCAGCATCGCAGTGGCGCTGTTTCCGACGCTGAGCACGGATGCCGCGCTGGGGCGCATCAGCGATATCCGGCGACAGGTCGCGAATGCGGTCCGCGTCCTGGTCTTCGTCGCTGCCCCGCTCATGGCGATCATGATCGTGCTGCGGGAGCCGCTGACGGCTGTCTTCTACCAGTACGGGGCATTCGGCCAGTCGGCAACCGATCGAACCTCGAGCGTGCTGCTGTTCTTCGCCATCGGGCTGGTGGGGCACATCGTGGTCCACATAGTGGCCCGCACGTTCTACGCCATGCAGGACACCAGGACGCCGGTCATGTGGGCGATCATCGCGGTGGCCCTCAACGTCCCGCTCATGGCGACCCTGGTTGGACCGATGGGCATCGAAGGGCTCGCGCTGGCGCTGTCGATCAGCGCCGTCCTGGAGGTGATCGGCCTGTTATGGAGCCTGCACCGACGGATCGAATCGGTTGAGGTCGTTTCGATCCTGCGCTCGCTGGGCCGCGCTGCGGTTGCCGGGGTGGCGGCCGGGCTCCTCATGCTCGGAGCGTTGACCCTGGTCGAGGGATCCCTGAGCGGATTCCTCGACAATGCCATCGGGCGGCTGTTGGTACTCCTCGTCCTCTCTGCTGCCGGTGGCGCGATCTTCCTACTCGTGGCGGGCGCGCTCCGCGCGCCCGAGCTCGATCAGCTGCGAAGCTTGCTGCGCCGCAGAAGGAAGGGACGCATCTGATGCTGTTCCGGCCAGCGACCGATACCGACGCGGATGCCTGGCAGGCATTCCTGGGTGCCGTGCCCAGTGGCGATTTGCTCCACGACTGGGCCTGGGCCGATGTCGCCGCCTTCGATGACCAGCCGCAAGGCCGCTATCTGCTCGAGGAGGACGGACGCGTCGTGGCCATCATCGCGGCCCAGGAGCGCGCCCTGCTCCGTGGTCGTCGCTTCTGGTACGTCCCGCATGGCCCGGTCCTCGACTATGCCGATCCGGCGGCCGTCGAGCGTATGCGCGCGGTGCTCATTGGCCTGCGCGTGGCGGCGCTCAAGCACCGGGCCATCGCCGTCAAGCTCGAGCCACGGCTGGCAGCGGACGACCCTGCGCTGGAATTCTTCGGTGGCCGTCGCCTGCGGCGTTTGTCCGACACGCTCCAGGTCGGGCAGACTCGGATCGTTGAGCTGGCCGATGATGATGCACTGCTCGCCGGTTTCGACAAGGACACGCGCTACGGCGTGCGTCGCGCCGAGCGCGAGGGCGTGACCGTCTCGGTGGTCAGCGATGTGACGGAGATGAGGGCGATCGACGACCTTCACGCCCTCGTGGGCGAGACACAACAACGCGCCGGCTTCCCGATGCCGCCGATCGAGCGCTATCGGATAGCGTGGCGTGCGCTGGCCGGCGCGGGCCGAGCGGCTATCTGCGAGGCGCGGCGCGAGGGTGAACTGCTGGCCTCGGGAATGGTCGTGATCGAGGGCGATCGGTCCTTCTACCTGTTCAGCGGATCGCGACGTGAGGAACGGGGAGCGCCGAAGCGGTATGCCAGCTACGCGCTCCAATGGTCGATGATGCGCCACGCTCGCGAGCGTGGCGCGCGTCACCACGACCTGTGGGGGATCGCTCCACCGGACGCCGGCTCAGACCACCCGTGGCACGGGGTCGGCCTGTTCAAGAAGGGATTCGGCGGGGATGAGGTCGTTTGGGCCGGGAGCTGGGACCTGGTGATCAATCCGACCCTGTATCGGCTGCGCGCGGCGACAGGCATCATGCGCGGCTGGGCACGCTCCGTGCGAGCCGAACGCAGATGAGCGAACGCCGCATGGGTCTCGGCGCCCTGACCGATGTGATCGCGCCCGAGCGGGTTTCAGGCATCCCGATCGGCGAGGTGCGTGCCCTTGCCTGCGATTCCCGATCCGTCGAGCCGGGCGCGCTCTTCTTTGCCGTTCCCGGAGTGCACGTCGACGGTCATGAGTACGTGTCCGCGGCCGTCGAGAATGGTGCCATGGGGGTCGTTGTCGAGCGCGAGCTCGAGGGCGTGACGGTCCCGCAGCTGGTGGTGGATCGAAGCCGCCGCGCTCTGGCTGATGCGGCGGATGAATGGTTCGGGCGGCCATCCGAGCGTCTGACGGTCATTGGCGTGACCGGAACCGACGGGAAGTCGACGGTCGCCTCGCTCGCCACCGAGATGCTGACCTTGTGCGGGCGACGGCCCGGCCAGATCGGCACCGTCTGGACGACCATCGGTGACACCTGGCTGCCGAACGACCAACGCACCACGACACCGGAAGCGCTTGAGCTCCAGGAGCAGTTGCGGCGCATGGTCGAGGCCGATAACGACGCTGTGGTCATGGAAGCGACCTCGCACGGCCTGGCGCTGGAGCGAACGCGGAACTGCCGCTTCGATATCGGCGTGATCACGAACCTCACCAGTGAGCACCTCGAGTTCCATGGCACGCTCGACATCTACCGTGCGGCAAAAGCGCGACTCATCGAGGAGGCACCCATCGCGATCCTCAATGCCGATGACGCGAGCTTCGTGTACTTCCGCGAGCGGGCTCGCGACCGGGTCATCACGTACGGTATCGATGCCGAAGCCGATCTGCGGGCGGCGCACCTCGTCGCGGACGCGGCCGGGACCTGGTTTCATCTCGAGTCGCCCCGCTGGCAGGGCAGCGTCAGGATCCCGATGCCGGGCCGCTTCAACGTCTCGAATGCGCTCGCGACGTTGGCCGTGGGGGAGGCGCTCGGATTTGACCTCGAGCACGCGGCGCAGGCGCTCAACGACACGCTGGGCGTTCCGGGACGCATGCAGCAGATCGATGCCGGCCAGCCGTTCGCGGTCGTGGTTGACTACGCCCACACCGCTGACGCGCTGGTCAAGGTGCTTCGCACGCTTCGGCCGCTCACGGCCGGGCAGCTGATTGCCGTCTTCGGCTCGGCGGGGGAGCGCGACGCCACCAAGCGCGCGCCGATGGGGCGCGTGGCCGGCGAGCTCGCCGACGTGGTGGTGGTCACAGACGAAGACCCGCGGCTCGAGGACCCGCGTGCCATCAACGAAGCCATTGCCGACGGGGCGCGCGTGGCGGGCGCCACCGAGGGCCAGTCGCTGTTCATCATCGGCGATCGCCGCGAAGCCATCGCGCATGCCATCGGCCTGGCGCGCGAGGGTGATGTGATTCTCCTGGCCGGGAAAGGCCACGAGTCGAGCATCATCTACGGCACCGAGAAGCGGCCATGGGATGATCGGGAAGCGGCGCGTGAGGCCTTGGGTGCCGCAGGATGGGACGCGTCATGACGAGCCCGAACCTGCGTGCCTGGCGCGTGACCGATGCCGAGGCCTGGAACGCCTTCGTGGAGTCGGCGCCGTATCACGCGTTCCCGCAGCTGTGGGAGTGGGGTCAGGTCCGGGCGATGGGTGGCTGGCGCCCGATCCGGCTGGCCATCGGCCCATCACGGGATGAGCCGATCGCCGGTGCCCAACTGCTGCTACGGCGCCTGCCGGTGGTCGGGTGGCATCTCGCGTACGTGCCGCGTGGCCCCATCGGGCAGCTCGATGATCCGGCCGTCCGAGCGGCCCTCGTCGGTGCGCTGCACGCGCTCGGTCGTGCCGAGAAGATCGCCACCGTTCGGGCTGATCCCGAGACGCGTCTGGAGACGAGCTACGGTCAGGCACTGCTTGGTGCGCCATGGCGTGCGGCGCCGAAGATCCAGCCACCCACGACCCGGGTGATCGACCTCGCCATCGGCGCGGAAGCTCTCAAGGCCGACCTCAAGCGCAAGCATCGGCAATACGTGAACAAGGCCGAGCGTTCCGGGGTGACCATCGAGCGCTTCGATGGATCAACGCCCGCGGAGGTCATCGGTCCAGCCCTGGCGGACTTCAACCGTATGTATCAGCACACGGCAGATCGGGCCGGTTTCGTGGCGCGTCAAGCGTTCTATTACGAGCGGGTATGGGCGATCTTCGCCCCGACCGGCCGG
>JACDHU010000182.1 GCA_013820865.1 Chloroflexota bacterium | reverse complement strand
GAGGTCGAGCGCCGTGACGAGCGCTTCGCCCGTGCCGAGCATCGTGAGCTCGGCCTCAACGTCGTACAGCTCAGTGCGCGGGAAGGTGTCCGCCGTGGCGCGAACGACCTTGAGGTCGTCGGGCGTAAAGGCGCGCAGGGCGTGCTGCACGCGGTTACCAAGCTGGCCGAGCACCTCCGAGGGCACGTCGGATGGCGAATGGGTAACGAAGAAGACGCCGACTCCCTTGGAGCGGATGAGGCGCGCCACCAGCTCGATCTGCTGCATGAACGTCTTGTTCGCGTCGCGGAACAGCAGGTGCGCTTCGTCGAAAAAGAAGACGAGCTTCGGCTTCTCCGGATCCCCGACCTCGGGCAGCGACTCGTACAGCGAGGCCAGCAGCCACATCATGAACGTGCTGAACAGCGCGGGCCGATCCTGCATATCGGCCAGCTCGAGGACGTTGACGACGCCACGACCGTCATCGGTCACGCGCAGGAAGTCGTCGACGTCGAACTCCGGGGAGCCGAAGAACGCATCGGCCTCCTGCTGCTCCAGCTCGACGATCTTGCGAATGATGACGCCTACCGTCGCGGTCGCCACCCCGCCGTATTCGGCCATCTCGGACTTGCCGTCGTCCGAGTTCAGATGATTGAGCAGCGCCCGGAGGTCCTCGAGGTTGAGGATCGGGAGCTGCTTGTCATCGGCGTACTTGAAGCCCAGCGACAGGACCGACTGCTGCGTGTCATTGAGATCAAGCACCTTGCTCATCAAGATCGGTCCAAAGCTCGAGACCGACGCGCGCAGTCGCACGCCCTTGCCCTTGCGGTCGAGCGTCAGAAACTCGACCGGGAACGACTTCGCGGTGTAATCGTTGAAGCCGATGGCGCTTGCGCGGCCGGTGAGCTTGTCGCCGAGCTGCGCTGGAGCGGCCAGGCCGGAGATGTCGCCCTTGATGTCGCTGATGAAGACCGGGACGCCGGCGTCGCTCAGCTGCTCGGCGAGGACCTGGAGCGTCTTGGTCTTGCCCGTGCCGGTCGCGCCGGCCACGAGCCCGTGGCGGTTCATCATCGCCAGCGGAACGCGCACCTGGGCTCCGGGCAGTGGGGATTCGCCCTGCATGCCGGCGCCGAACGTGATTCCCGGACCATCGAAGCCGTAGCCGGTGGCGAGGGTCTGCTCGACGTCAGTGGACATGAGGGCGAGTGTAGTGGGTCCCGCGCCGATTCAGCCGCCGACCACGGTCCCTAGCCGCGGTTCGGATCAACCTTGGGCAGGCGCGTCTTGCCCTCGATCAGGAAGTGCCGGAACCACTCGTCGATGAGGCGCAGGTTGTCGACGCGTCGGAAGGGCGTGCCGGAGCGCGTGAGCTCGTGCGACTCCTCTGGGACGCGCATGAGCCGAACGGTCTTTCGCAGCGCGCGCAGGACGGAGAAGAGTTCTTCGGCCTGGGTGATCGTGCAGCGCAGGTCCTTCTCCGCGTGCTGGATGAGGAGGGGCGTCTTGATCTCCGTCGCGTACGTTAAAGGCGAGTGGCGGTGGTAGAGATCCCAATCGTCCCACGGGTGAACGCCATAGACGTGCATGCCGAAGACGGGGCCGCCGATGTCGCCGGACAGCATCTGGCTGATGAGGTCGTTGACCGATCGGCACGTCACGGCCGCCTTGAACCGATCCGTGTGGCCGACGATCCACGACGTCAGGTACCCGCCGTATGAGCCACCGGTCACGCCCATTCGATCCGGATCGACCAGGCCATCGGCGACGAGAGCGTCCAGGCCGGCCATGACGTCGTCCATCGGCCCATCACCCCAATCGGTGACGTTCGCGGTCAGGAAGGACTGCCCGTACCCCTGCGATCCGCGCGGATTGGAGGCGTAGACGCTGATGCCCGATGCGGCCAGGATCTGCCACTCCCACGCCGGCGACCAGCCGTACAGCGTCGCGGGACCGCCGTGGATCTCGAGGACGACCGGCGCCGGGCTGCGCTTGGAGCTCGATGGCGCGGGGTAGAACCATCCCTGGATTCGGCGCCCGTCCACTTCGTGCCAGCGCTCGATCGGAGCGACAAGCCTGATACCCCGCCACGCCTCCCCCATCAGGTCGCTCACCTGGGTGAGCTTGACCGATGCGGCCCCGTTGTGGCCGGCAGGGATGTCGGCGACGACCACGTTGGGCACGTCGGTCGGGCTGGCGCGGACGGCGGCCAGTCGTGCACCGCCACGGGGCATATCGACCAGGTCGTGGCGGTTGAGGTAATGACGGTCGCGTGTGAGACGCTCCAGCCGCCCGCCGTCGATCTCGACGCGCCACAGCTCGAAGGATCCCTCGACCGGCGCGGCGAAGACGAGCCACCGTCCATCGGCCATCCAGCGCGCCCGGTTGTTGGCGCCACCGAACAGGTCGCTGTTCATGGTCGCCGCGGCCTCGAGGTCCTTGCCGGCGATGAGGTTCTCCGCCTCGCCGTCCCGCACGCGGATGCGCCAGACCGATCCCTGCGCCAGCTCGCCGCGCTTCCAGTCGCGGTTACCGATCGCCGCAATCCATGTACCGTCCGGCGACCAGGCCGGCGATCCCCACGCCTGTCGACCACGCCCCGGGGTCAGCTGCCGGACTCGTTTCGTTGAGATCGTGACGAGATAGATGTCGCTGCGCCAACCAAGATCCGGATTCGGATGCCGATCCGATACGAAGGCGATCTGACGTCCGTCGGGCGACCACTGCGGATCACCGTCGTGGTGCCGGCCGCGCGTCAGCAGCTCGGCGGCGCCGCTCTCCACGTCAACCAGCCAGATGCGCGTGAATCGCTCGTTGATGAATCCCGTGCCGTTGAACTGGTACAGCAGCGTGTCGATCAGGCGCGTGTCCGGCGCGGGCGGATCATCGGGCTTTCGGTCGGGCTCTTTCTCCGGCTCGGTGGAGTCGGCCGTGCTCACCGCGGCCAGCCGCCGACCGTCAGGCGACCACGAGATGCCCTCGATGTCCTTGGGCAGGTCGGTGAGCTGGCGCGCCTCGCCGCCATCGGCGAATGGCAGGATCCAGACCTGCGTGCCACCCTCCTTCGGCGCTTCGGGCTTGCCGGGCTTGGCGCCGCCGCCGCCAGCCTGCAGCACCGACCCGCGGTCTGAGAGGAAGGCAAGCGCGCGTCCGTCGGGGCTCCAGCACGGCGTCGTATCGTCCTTGGCGCCCACCGTAAGCTGTCGGGCCGGCGCCAAACCATCCGCGGGCGCGAGCCACAGGGAGGTCCGGTAGCCGTCCTTTGCGGGGGCAACCGCCTTGACGCCGAAGGCGACCCACCGCCCATCAGGCGAGAGCGCGAGATCGGTCGGAACACGCAGCTCGTAGAGGTCCTCGGGGCGCGGCGCGCGAACAGCCATCGGTCACCATATCCTAGTAGGCGGGGCAATCAGTGGAGGGAACACATACACCGCGCCGCAGGACATTGCCAAGAAGTGGCATTTATGCCTGCGGCGCGCAGTCACATCGACAGAGACGTGAGCCCGTGGCCGGGACTCACGAAGTGGGGGTCATCCACCCATGTCGTCGGACATCATCGGATCGGACATGCCCGGAGACTGGATCCCGCCGGGATCGATAAGGTCATCGTTATCGACATCGTCCGCTGGAGTGCACGCAGCCACGGCGATCGCCAGCGCTGCGAGGAGTGTCAACATTCGCGCACGCATGATTGTGCTACCTCAGATCTACAAATTGGGTCGCAGACGAAGTTGCAAGGACCATGCCGGCGGCACCCGCGCACCGCGGATCCACTGAATCAGTGAAATTAGATGAGGCCTACCAATTCGTGGCGGTTGAGGCCTCGATCTCGCCAACCGATGCCAGCCAGCGCTCCGCGTCGATTGCCGCCTTGCAGCCATCGCCGGCGGCGGTCACGGCCTGTCGGTAGTGGCTGTCATGAACGTCACCGGCCACGAACACGCCGTCGATGCCGGAGCCGGTCTCGCCCACGATCTCAAGGTAGCCACCGGGGCCGATGCGAAGCTGATCCGCGAACAGATCAGTGTTGGGCTTGTAGCCGATGGCCACGAACATGCCTTGCACGGGCAATTCGCTCAGCTCGCCGCTGACCGTATCGCGCACGGTGACACCCGTGACCGTCATTTCGCCCTTGACGTCGGTAACCTCCCGATTGAAGAGGATCTCGATCTTGGGGTCACGCTCGGCGCGGTCCTGCATGATCTTGCTGCCGCGGAACTCGTCGCGGCGGACGAGCATGGTGACCTTGTCGGCGAAGCGCGTCAGGAAGGTCGCCTCCTCGAGAGCAGTGTCGCCGCCTCCCACGAC
>JACDHU010000017.1 GCA_013820865.1 Chloroflexota bacterium | reverse complement strand
GTGGCGATGGTGTAGAACCCGGCCAGGGCACGCAGGACGAGACCGCGCGTCATCGTCACCCGAGTGCTCCAACGAGGTTGGCGTAGATGGTGTCATCGCGCCTG
This sequence comes from Chloroflexota bacterium, assembly GCA_013820865.1. Classification (GTDB taxonomy): domain Bacteria; phylum Chloroflexota; class Limnocylindria; order QHBO01; family QHBO01; genus JACDBZ01. Next base: position 13,805 of record JACDHU010000017.1, on the reverse strand, counting down.
GGGATCTGTGGTCCGCGGGCCATGCGTCCTTCCCACTCCTCCAGCTCGATGTCGAGGCCACGCAGCCATCGCGCGCCCGCACCGTTGGGCGCGGGCAGATTGAGGCTCAGCTCATCGGCATCCGGAACGCGACGGAAGGCACCGGCCAGCAGCTGTCCGGCTACCACCGGGGTATCGGCCATGAGCGGCCCGACACGCGGTCCATCGGCTCGCAGCCAGGTGTAGCCGACGATGGCGCCATGGCGCCGGGCGACCAGCATCGGGCGGTCGGGATCCGACAGCATCATCTCCATGAGCGGCCGCCGATCACCACCGAATCGGGGGGCGTCGTACGCCGCCAGCTCGCCGATGTCGGCGTCCTCCTCCAGTGTTACCCTTGGCTCCTCGTGGAGGGTGGTTGAGCGTGGCACGCGAGCCGTGACGCTCGGTTCGGTCAGCTCAAATCCGTGGCGCGCATACAGCGGACGGCCGTCGTCCGTGGCGAACAGCTCCAGGCGCTGGCATCCGGCGTTCTCCAGGAACTTGGCCACCGTGTCGAGGATCGCCGCCCCGACGCCCCGCCGCCGATGCTCCTCGCCGACGATCATGTTCCCGACGAAGCCCAGCCGGCCGTAGGCGATTCCTGAACCGACCGCCGCGACCGCCGCGTTGGCGTCGATGGCCACCCAACAACGGGCATGCGGAGCCTGAATCGCGGCCCGCAACGCCCATTCGTGCGCGGGCCAGCCGACAGCAGCCCGGAGCATCGCGATGGCAGGGAGATCGTCGGGACCGGCGACACGCAGCGCCAGGTCAGCCGGTAGGCTCATCGGGGCGGAGTGTAGCGGCTGGTCGGTGCGCCGGCCTTGACACGCTTCCTGACGATGTGTCGACGGGTTCAACTGAACGTTTCGGTACGCCGCGGCATCGGTAGGTGCATAGGATGGGATCGTGGATGTTCAGCCCCAACGCGCCGACGTGCTCCTGGTTGGCGGAGGCGTGGCCTCCGTTCGATGCGCTCGCACCTTGCGCCGCCATGGGTTTACTGGTTCGGTCCTGATCGTCGGCGACGAGGATCACGCACCGTACAACCGCCCACCGCTGAGCAAGGAGCTGCTGCGCGACGACCTTGCGGACGAACTGGTGCTTGCGGAGCCCGAGCGCTGGTATGGGCGGCGCGCGGTGGACCTGTTGACAGGACGCCGGGTGACGACGATCGACACCGATGCCCGGGAAGCGATGCTCGACAACGGAGGGCGGATCGCATTCGGGCAATGCCTGCTTGCGACGGGGGCCGAGGCGCGTGCCTTGCCGATCGAGGGCGGCGCGCACGCGCTCCTGCTGCGGACGCTTGAAGACGCACGCCGCTTGCGGGCCGCCGTCGTGGCGGCTGATGCGGGTGCCGCGGTGACGGTGATCGGCGGAGGGTTCATCGGCGTCGAAGTGGCGTCGGGCCTGGCCGCCGTCGGGCTCAGGCCGACGATCGTCGAGATGGCATCCGACCTGTGGGGCGGCCTGCTCGGAGCGAAGCTGGCTGACTGGGGAGCCGCTCACCTGATCGATGCCGGCGTGGCGCTCTGCCGGGGTGTCGCGGTCACCCGTCTTGACGAGGAGTCGGCGTGGATCGGTGATGAGCGGTTGCCGCATGCCTTCGTCGTTGCCGGAATCGGCGTCCGGCCACGGGTCGAATTGGCGGTCGATGCTGAGCTCGAGGTAGGTGACGGCATCGTGACCGACGCAGACCAGCGGACCAGCCACCCGGCCATCTGGGCGGCGGGTGACGTGGCGCGGGTGGACGGCCGACGGGTCGAGCATTGGCACGCCGCACGCGATGCGGGCGAGCGCGCCGCTCGCTCGATGCTCAGTCTGCCGGTACCGCCCCTACGCGTTCCATGGGTGTTCAGCGAAGTCGCCGGCATCGCGTTGGACATCATCGGGCAGGCGGACACCTGGGAAGAGGAGCGCTGGATGCGCGACGCATCGGTCCTTGCCTACCTCGATGGTCAGCAGGTCGTTCAGCTGGCAATCATCGGTTCAGTGCTGAGCCCGGATACGGCGAGGGATCTGGTGGAGGCGGGTGCATCGGTCCATGAGCTGGAGGACGCTCTCCAGTCCTGAAGAGTCTTGCGCACCGCGGTTGACCGTTGCAGCCGGCGGGGGGACAATGGGCGCGTAACACCGACCAATTCAGTCGGGATTCGCTCCGCGAGACGAACCCCGGCGATGAACCGAGGAACGCATGGCCCTTCCGAACCCCGCCCTCAGCCAGATTCCCGATAGCTACAAGTTCGGCTGGCACGACGCCGAGCAGCCCCGCACCACGTTCGAGAAGGGGATCAGCGCCGAGGTCGTGGCTGAGATCAGCCGCATCAAGGACGAGCCGAAGTGGATGACCGACCTGCGCCTCAAGGCGTATCGGCATTTCGAGGCGCGCCCGATGCCGAAGTGGGGCGCGGACCTCTCAGGGATCGACTTCCAGGACATCTACTACTACGTCACCGGCAACTCGAGCGGTGCGGCCCAGTCCTGGGATGACGTTCCGGATTACATCCGGCGCACCTACGACAAGCTTGGGATCCCGGAGGCGGAGAAGAAGTACCTCGCCGGCGTCGGTGGCCAGTACGACTCCGAGGTCATCTACCACAACATCCGCGAGGACCTCGAGAAGCAGGGCGTCATCTTCATGGGCACCGACCAGGCGCTCAAGGAGCACCCGGACCTCTTCCGCGAGTACTTCGGCACGGTCATCCCGGCCAATGACAACAAGCTCGCGGCGTTGAACACGGCCGTCTGGTCCGGTGGCTCGTTCATCTACGTTCCCAAGGACGTGCACGTGGAACTGCCGCTCCAGGCCTACTTCCGGATCAACACCGAGAACATGGGCCAGTTCGAGCGCACCCTGATCATCGCCGATGAAGGTTCCAGCGTTCACTACGTCGAGGGCTGCACCGCACCAACGTACTCGACCGCCTCACTGCACAGCGCGGTGGTTGAGATCATCGTGAAGAAGGGCGCGCGAGTCCGATACACGACCATCCAGAACTGGAGCTCGAACGTCTACAACCTCGTCACCAAGCGCGCGGTGGCGCACGAGGACGCTGTCATGGAATGGGTGGACGGTAATCTCGGCTCGAAGGTGACGATGAAGTACCCGAGCATCTACCTGCTCGGCGAGCGCGCCCACGGAGAGGTGCTCAGCATTGCCTTCGCCGGCGACGGCCAGCACCAGGACGCGGGCGGCAAGATCATCCACGCCGCGCCAAACACGACGAGCCTGATCACCAGCAAGTCGATCAGCAAGGGCACCGGCCGCACGAGCTATCGCGGCCTGATCAAGGTCTACCCCGGCTGCGAGCGCTCGAAGTCGACCGTCCGCTGCGACGCGCTCATCCTCGACGACGACGCGCGGTCGGACACGTATCCCTACATGGAGATCGACGAGGAGAACGTCACCATCGGCCACGAGGCGACCGTCTCGAAGGTCGGAAGTGAGCAGCTGTTCTACCTCATGAGCCGCGGCCTGTCGGAAGCGGAAGCATCCGCGATGATCGTGAACGGATTCATCGAGCCGATCGTCAAGGAGCTGCCGATGGAGTACGCGGTCGAGATGAACCGCCTGATCCAGCTCCAGATGGAAGGCGCCGTCGGGTGACGTACCGCGCGACTGGGCGTGCGCGATGACTGTGCAGACTGCATCCATTCTCGACGCCGATGCGATCGGGCGCATCAGCGACCGATTCGACGAGCCTGATTGGCTGCGAGCGCACCGCGCCGCCTGGTGGAAGCGCGCGGATGCAACGCCGCCGCCGACCGGCCAGGAAGAGGAGTGGCGTCGCACGTCGCTGGCCGACCTTCCGCGCGGAGCCGTGCTACTGATGGACGTGCCCGAGCTCGAGACGCATCTGCCGTCCGGTGCCGCTGAACATGGCGTGATCCTGACTGATCTTCGCACCGCGGTGCGCGATCATCCCAAACTGGTGGAGCGCGGCCTCGGCCAGGTTGACGGGCCGGCGTCGCACGCGCACTTCTGGGCGCTGGCACAGGCGGCGTGGACCGGTGGCCTGTTCTGCTATGTCCCGCGCGGCGTGAGCGTGGACGGCACGCTCGTTGCCCGCCAGACGCTGCCGCGCGCCGACGTCGCGTTCCATCCGGTCACGCTCGTGGTGGCCGAAGAGGACAGCAGCGTGACGCTGCTGACCGAAGTCGTGTCGCCGGACGGAGCCGCGGGCTGGTACGGCGGCATCGCTGACGTTCGCGCCGGCGCATCCGCCCGCGTTCGCTACGCCGATCTTCAGCAGCTCGGCGATGGCGCCTGGCGCATCGGTGCCGAGCGGGTCGTGGTCGGCCAGGACGCGGTCGTCACCACGCTCAACGCGGAAGTCGGGTCTCGGATCACGAAGCTCGGCCTCGATGTGCTGATGACCGGCAAGGGCGGCACGTCGAAGGTGCTCGGAATCCTCGCCGCGGGGGACGACCAGCAGATCGACATCAACACCGTGCAGGACCTCGCGGCGGACCACACCACCAGCGACCTGCTCTACCTCTCGGCCCTGTACGACCGCGCTCACGCCTCGTTCTACGGCATCACCAACGTGCGCCATGGTACGAAGCAGACGAGCAGCTACCAGGAGTGCCGCAATCTGCTCCTCAGCCCGCAGGCCGGCGCGGAGCCGATCCCGGTGCTGGAGATTGCCGCGAATGACATCCTGCGCTGCGGCCACGGTGCGACCGCCGGCGCCATCGATCCGACCACCCTGTTCTACGCCCAGACGCGCGGCCTTGATGCCGACGCAGCGGAGCGCATGATCGTTCGCGGGTTCTTCGAGCAGGTCGTGTCGCAGATCGTCGACGAGACCATCCGCGAGCGGGTGCTCGCCGCGCTGGCGCGGCGCATCGGCGCCGAAAGCTCGGACGAGGTGGCGGCATGACCGCCCTCGAGCAGACTGCCAGCGGATTCGTCACGGTCGCACGCGCGGCCGATATCGAGCCCGGCACCGTGCGCGTCATCGAGGTCGAGGGTCGTTCGCTGTGCCTGGGCCTGACCGAGGACGGCGAGTGGGGCGCCATCGACAACGTGTGCACCCACGATGGAGGCACGCTCGGCGAAGGGGAGCTGGACGACACCGGGGTCGAGTGCCCGCGCCACGGGGCGCGGTTTGACCTGTTCACCGGTCGCGTGTTGGCCCTGCCGGCCGTGCGCCCCGTGAACGCTTACCAGACCGTCGTCGAAGGCGACGAGGTCATGGTCAGGCTGGGCACATGAAGATCAGCACGCGCACCGAGTACGGTATTCGCGTTCTCGTCGCGCTGGCCCGCACGTCAGACGATCAGCATCTGTCGCTGAGCGAGATCGCGAAGCGCGAGAAGCTTCCGCACGCCTACCTGGAACAGATCGTCGGCGACCTGCGACGTGCCGGCCTCCTGACCGCCACCCGCGGGCAATCCGGCGGGTATCGCCTGGCGCGACCGGCTTCCGAGATCGCCATGACCGAAGTGGTGCGCGCCCTCGAAGGCCCGCTGCTAGAAATGCCGTGCGCCGGGGCGGAGGACCTCGAGCAATGCGACCGGCCGCAGCCGTGCAGTGTGCATGAGGTGTTTCAGCGCGTGTACGAGTCATTGAGCGCGTCGCTCGGGGCGACCAGCCTGGCCGATGTGGCCGCCGTGGCGGGCGGTCCGCCGTATCCGATCGAGGTGCGCCGCCGCCGTGCCGCCGCTCATTCAGACATATCCGCAGCCATCACCACGCAGCAAGCAGCAAGGAACGCATGACCGACGAACTCGTCATCTCCGGGCTCGAAGTGAGCATCGGGGAGAAGAAGATCCTCAAGGGACTCGACCTCACCGTCCGCCAGGGCGAAGTCCACGCCCTCATGGGCCCCAACGGCTCAGGTAAGACCAGCCTGGCCTACACGCTGATGGGCCACCCGGAGTACCGGGTCACGGCCGGCACAGTGACCTGGCGCGGCCAGGACCTGCTGGCCCTGACGCCAGACAAGCGCGCGCAGCTGGGGCTGTTCCTTGCCTTCCAGTACCCGAGCGCCATTCCCGGCGTGACCGTGGCCAGCTTCCTGCGCAACATCTACAACGCCATTCACCATCCCAAGCCGGCCGACGCCGATGGCGAGCGATCGATCAAGTACACCGGCATCCCGCTCGGCAAGTTCCGCAAGCTCATGGAGGAGAAGATGAGCCTTCTCCGCATGGATCCGGCGTTCGCCACGCGCTACGTCAACGAAGGCTTCTCCGGTGGTGAGAAGAAGCGCCTGGAGATGCTCCAGATGGCGACCGTCATGCCGACCATGGCGATCCTGGATGAGACCGATTCGGGCCTCGACATCGACGCCCTCAAGAGCGTTGCCGAGGGTATCAATGCGACGCTGTCGTCGGAGATGGGCGTGCTGATGATCACGCACTACCAGCGCATGCTGAACTACGTCACCCCGCAGTTCGTCCACGTCCTGCTCGACGGCCGCGTGGTCATGTCCGGCGGCGAGGAGCTCAGCCATCAGCTCGAAGCCAACGGCTACGACTGGGTGCGTGAGCAGATCGGTCTGCCCGAGGGCACCGGCGACGAGGTCTCCGCGCCCGAGCCGGTCGCCTCGCACTAGCGTCGGAACAGAGCGATGGTCACCGCACACGTACAGCCCGGCGTCCTCGATGGTGCGGCTTTCCGTGCCGATTTCCCGGTCTTCGATCGCCCGCACCGCACGGGTCGCCCGCTTTCCTTCCTCGACTCGGCCGCGTCGTCTCAGAAGCCGCGCGTCGTCATCGATGCGGTGGCCGATGCCTACGCCCATCACTACGCAAACGTCCATCGCGGCATCTACGAGCTGAGCGAGGATGCGACGCATCGCTTCGAGGCGGCGCGAGATGCCCTGGCGCGGTTCATCGGCGCCCCCAGCGCGCGCGAGGTCGTCTTCGTCCGCAATGCCACGGAGGCGATCAACCTGGTGGCGTACAGCTGGGGCCGGACCAACCTCCACGCCGGTGACCTGATCCTGGCCACCGAGATGGAGCATCACGCAAACCTGGTCCCGTGGCAGCAGCTGGCCGCGGCCACCGGCGCAAGGATCGAGTACGTCGCCATCACCGACGACGGCCACCTCGATCTCGACGACCTGCGCGCACGGCTGGCGCGCGGCCCTCGGCTGCTGGCAGTCACCCACGTCAGCAACGCCCTCGGCACCATCAATCCGATCGTCGAGATCACTCGGATGGCGCACGAGGCCGGCGCGCTGGTCCTGCTGGACGCGGCGCAGAGCGTGCCGCACATGCCCGTTGACGTTGCCGCGCTCGATGTCGATTTCGCGGTTCTGTCCGGCCACAAGATGTTCGGACCGTCCGGGATCGGCGCGCTATGGGGCCGCCGCGACCTGCTCGACGCGATGCCGCCCTTCATGACAGGCGGCAGCATGATCACGCGCGTCACGCTCGACGGTGCTGATTGGAACGAGGTGCCGTGGAAGTTCGAGGCCGGTACGCCGGCCATCGCGGAGGCCGCCGGCCTGGCCGCGGCCATCGACTACCTCGAGGGCATCGGTATGGCAAAGGTGCGCGCGCACGAGCGATTCCTGTTCGATCAGGCCTGGGCGGCGCTGAGCGACATGCCCGGCATCCGCTTCCTGGGCCCCGACGACTCCGACGAGCATGCCGGGGTCATCAGCTTCATGGTCGACGGCGTCCATCCGCACGACGTGGCAACCATCCTGGATGGAGAGGGCGTTGCCGTCCGAGCCGGGCATCATTGCGCGCAGCCGGTGATGCTGCGCTATGACTTGCCGGCCACCACGCGCGCCAGCTTCAGCGTCTACAACGATCTTGACGACATCGTTCGCCTGACCGATGCCATCCGCGTCACGCAGCGCACGTTCGGAACCGCCTGAGATGGACAACCTGTACCGCGACTTCATTCTCGAGCACTACCGAGCTCCGCATAATCACGGCGCGCTCGATCCGCATGACCTTGCCTTCGCCGATTCGAACCCGACGTGCGGCGACGAAATGTCGATGACCCTGGTCCTGGACGCATCGAAGCAGCGCGTCGCCGATGTCGCATTTGACGGTCGCGGCTGTGCGATCAGCCAGGCATCGGCGTCGATCATGACCGACGAGCTTCGGGGCATGACGCTCGACGAGGTTCGTGACATGGATCCGCGAGACGTGGTCGCGAACCTCGGTGTGCCGATCGGCGCGGCGCGCCTCAAGTGCGCGCTGCTCGGCTACAAAGTGCTCCAGGGCGCCGTGACCGGTGCGATCTCGCATTGGCCGGACGAGGCCGATGTGCTTCAGAAAGGACCCGTTTCATGACATTTCGCGAGGTGAACGCGACCGAGGCGGTTGCCCTCGCCGCCGATGGCCATCGCGTCATCGACGTCCGCGAGCAGAACGAGTGGGACGCCGGCCACGTCGTCGGCGCCACGCTGCTCCCCTTGGCCGACGTGGCTCAGCGCATCGCCGAGGTGGCTCCGGACAAGGACGCCCCGCTGCTGCTGCACTGCGCCGTCGGTGGTCGGAGCGGCCGCGCGGCCGCGTGGCTGAGCCAGATGGGCTACACCAACGTGGTGAGCATGAAGGCTCCCATCGGCGACTGGAAGACCGCCGGCGGCGCCTGGAACGAACCGCAGGAACCACTCCTGACGCCAGCGCAGCAGCGTCGATACGCGCGGCAGACACTGATCCCCGAGATCGGCCAGGAAGGTCAGCGCAAGCTGCTTGACGCGAAGGTGCTGCTCATTGGCGCCGGGGCGCTCGGCTCGCCGTCCGCGCTGTACCTGTCGGCGTCGGGCGTGGGCACCATCGGCCTGGTCGATGACGACCTGGTGGAGGAGTCCAACCTGCAGCGCCAGGTGCTCCATGGGGCGGATCGGCTGGGCATGCGCAAGGTCGACTCGGGCGAGCTGACCATCCGCGGCCTGAACCCGGAGACCGTCGTGGTCAAGCACGCCGAGCGGCTCGATGCCGGCAACGTGGAGCGGCTCATCAGTGGCTATGACGTCATCGTCGACGGCACCGACAATTTTGACACGCGCTACGTCCTCAACGACGCGGCCGTGAAGCTGCGCAAGCCCGTGGTCCACGGCTCGATCTACCGCTGGGATGGCCAGATCACAACGTTCGTGCCATTCGAGGGCCCGTGCTACCGCTGCATGTATCCGACCCAGCCGCCGGATGAGCTGGCACCGGCCTGTTCCGTCGCGGGGGTGCTGGGCGTGCTGCCGGGAGTCATCGGGCTGCTTCAGTCGAACGAGGTCTTCAAGCTCATCCTGGGCGCGGGCGACACGCTCGCCGGCAGGCTGCTGATGTTCGATGCCATGGGCACGTCGTTCGACGAGGTCCGCATCTGGCGTGATCCCGCCTGCCCCACCTGCGGCGAAGGCTCGCCCTATCACGAGGACCCCACGTGAGCACGATCCGAATCCCACCCGTCCTGCGTGAGAACACCGATGGCCGCCGCACGGTCGACGTGACCGGCGCGACCGTCAGCGCGGCGCTTGACGATCTGTTCGCCCAGCACCCCGCGCTGCGTGATCGCGTCACGACCGACGGGAAGCTCTCCGAGTTCATCAATGTGTATGTCAACGATCGCGATGTCCGTTACCGCGATGGCCTCGACACGACGGTTGGCGCGGACGACACGATCATCCTGTTGCCCGCCATGGCCGGAGGCTCGCGCTAGACCGATGCCGGCAACGGTCGGCGCAGCACCTGATCTCGTAGCCGTCATCGGCAACACGCCGATGGTCGAGCTTCGCAGGTTGGCGCCGCATGACGGCGTCCGCCTGTTCGCCAAGCTCGAGGGCAACAACCCGACCGGCAGCGTCAAGGATCGCGTGGCGCGCGCCATGATCGAGTCCGCGCTCGCGGACGGCTCCCTGCAACCTGGACAGACCATCCTGGAGCCGTCGAGCGGCAACACCGGTATCAGCCTGGCCATGATCGGGTCGCGCCTGGGTCACCCGGTCCGGATCGTGATGCCCGACAACACCACTCCCGAGCGCGAGCAGCTGTTGCGCCTGTATGGAGCCGAGATCGTCTTCTCGCCGGGTGCGGAGGGCAGCAATGGCGCCATCCGCATGGCCCAATCCCTGGCCGATGCCGACTCGCGCCTGTTCATGCCGTACCAGTACGGCAACGAAGCCAATCCCCGCGTTCACTTCGACACGACCGGCCCCGAGATCCTGGAGCAGGTACCGGAGATCGATGTCTTCGTCGCCGGCCTCGGGACGGGCGGGACGTTGACGGGCGTAGGTCGGTTTCTCAAGCGCGCGCGGCCCGGCGTGCGCATCATCGCCGCCGAGCCTCTCCCCGGAGAGGGCGTGCAGGGACTTCGCTCGCTCGACGAGGGGTTCGTCCCGCCGGTGCTCGACGAATCGGTCCTCGATGACAAGTACCTCGTCACCAATCGCGACGCGGTGATCGGCCTTCGACGGTTGCTGCGCGACGAGGGCATCTTCGCCGGCCTGTCGTGCGGGGCGGCCGTGGCGGTGGCGGTGCGTGTGGCGCGTGAAATGGAGACGGGGACGGTCGTCGTCCTGTTGGCTGATGGCGGCTGGAAGTACCTCTCGGCCGATCTCTGGACGCGCGATCTCGATGAGCTCGAGGTCGAGCTGGAAGGTTCACTCCTGTGGTGAGCGCCGGCCTCACGATTTCTCCGGGGCTTGCGGAAGAGCTGCTGGCCCATGCGCGAGCCGAGGTTCCGAACGAGGCCTGCGGGCTGTTGTCGGGCGACGAGGTCAGCGGCCGAGCGACGGCGTACCACCCCGCCCGCAACGCGGAGCAGAGCCCGTACGTGTACACGGTCCATCCCGATGATCTCCTGCGCATCGTGCTTCGCATCGATGACGACGGAGAGGACCTGGTCGCGATCTTCCACTCGCACACCCACACGCCCGCGGTCCCATCGCCGACTGATCGACGTCAGGCTCGCTACCCGGGCGCGTTCTATCTGCTGGCCAGCCTGTCCGATCCCGATGCGACGCCAGCCCAAGCGCTGCGTGCTTGGCGCATCACCGATGGAGAGAGTCGCGACGTGCCGCTGCACATCGGCTGACTCAGCAGTTGGTGTAGTCCTCGTCCACGATGGTGCCAGTCCGAGCGTCGACGGTCAGTTCAGCCGCGCACGATCCCTCCTCGCCACCTGATCGGTAGCTGAGGGCGAACGAATCCTCCTGCGGGGGAGGGAGCCATCGCGCCGTGGTCAGCAGCAGGTCATCCAGCGCACCGCCGTCTCCCTCGGCACGCGCCAACGCATCCAGATCTGCGACCAGGTCCTCCGGCAGTGCCCGCAGCTCGGCGCTGACGACGTTCACCTCGCCCGTCGAGGCGTCGACCTCGAAGATCCACAGGTCTTCGCCGACCCCGTCGTTCCGCGATCCCGCGACTTCGAGCGTGCAGGTGTTCGATCCGCACGAGCCGCCGATGGATGTCGCGTCCCATGCGCCGCCATCGAAGGTCCACATGGCATCGGCGAGAAGCGTCGCGATGGCTTCGGTCTGGAGGACGTCGGGAACTCCGTCCGGCCGGGTAGAAGTGCGCATCTCCTCGAGGAGGGCTTCGGGGTCGAATGGTTGTCCGGGATCGGGAATCTCCAGGCCCGTTTCGGATGGCGCGGGGGTGGTGGTCGCGGTCAGGGTCGGAGTGGCTGAATCGCTCGCCGCCGCGGATCCCGACGGAGATGGCGAGGTCGAGGGCGCGGGCGTCGGCGCGCAGGACACCAGCAGGATGGCGAGCCCCGCGGCCAGGGCCCGCACGTCAGTTGGCGAGCGCACGGCGCAGGAAGGCCGCCATCTGCTCGCGCAGCACGGCGCCCCTCGGACAGAAGGTGGTGTCGCTGCAACCACGCGTGATGTCGGAGGCAGCGAGGGCGTTGATCCGCGCCTCGTGGATCGAATCGTTGTCATCGGAGTAGTAGTCGCGGCTGGTGGGTGGCAGGTTAAGCGCACGCACCAGGAAGGTGGCCATCTGCTCGCGGGTGACCGTGCTATCCGGACAGAATCTGGTCCCGCCGCAGCCAACCGTGATGCCGGACGCGGCCAGGGCATTGATGCTGGAGTGATGCTTGTTGGTGTTGTCGTCGCTGAAGTAATCGCGGCTCGTCGACGGCAGGTCCAGCGCCCGAACCAGGAAGGTGGCCATCTGCCCGCGGGTGACCTCGCCCCTCGGGCAGAATCGGTCCGAACCGCAGCCGACCGTGATGCCCTCTTTCGTGATCCACAGAATGTCGGCGTAGAACTTCGAGCTGTCAGTGTCGCCATAGGGGCTCGTCAGGGCCCAGGCCAGCCCGTATGGCTCCTCGGCCGCACCGAACCGATCATGGCGCACCGTGATGCGCATGGTGCCGGTGCTCGATGCGGTCACTTTCACCGTCTCGTAGGAATTGTCGAACGAGTAGGACCCGACCGTTGCGCCGTTCGGCTGTCGCACGACGAGATCCAGGTCGGCCATGAGGTTGTCCGCCTTGCCCGTGTTCGAACCGCCGGATGTGTGGCTGCTCCAGGCGAGCGACACCTGGAGGTGCTGGCCCGCGATGACGGGAACGTCGCGCGTGACTGTGTCACCGGAGCGCATGGCTCCCATGGTCCAGCCCCCGTAGGGCCCGTTGTCGAGCGCCCGATTCGACCAGATCGCGGACGCGCTTCCGACCCCCTCGTGGTCCGCGCTGTACCCACCTCCGGGCATTGGGCTGCGCCGCAGCGCGCCCGCCATGAGGATGGCCCGCGTTGCCTCCGGCCACGTCACCAAACTGGGCTGCCTTGCGATCACCTGTGCGGCGACTCCCGCCACGATCGGGCTGGCCACGCTGGTCCCATCGCCGATAGTGCCGTTCGCGGTTCGCACGTTGACGGCCGGCGCCGACAGGTTGGGCTTGTTGTAATCGCCGTGCTGGTTCCAGGACGCATCGGTCCGGTCGCGGTAGTTCGCTCCATTCGAGCCGGGTACGAACCACAGGCGGTCGTCGCCCACGCCGCCGGTGTTGCGGTCGTCGACGCCGCCGACCGTCAGCACGTTGTAGCCCGTGCCCGGCGAGACGACGTCCCAGTTGCCGAAGGTCGAGTAGTTGCCGGAAGCCGCGACGACCAGGCGCCCGTCCTCCCAGCCGATGGAGTCGAAGTAGCGACGGGCCTCCTCCGCCCCGGTCGCGGTGTCCTGGCCGATGCTGGCATTGATGACATCGGAATCACCGCCGCCCGGAGCGACCGCCCAGTCGGCGGCGGCGATGATGGCGCGATCGGTCGACACGCTGGGCGAAGCGTTGCCGCCCGTGCTGGCGCTGACGATGTCGGCACCCGGAGCCACGCCGGCCCACGTGGAGTTTCGGCTGCCGATGGCGCCCGCCACCCAGGTCGGATGGACGCCGTTCACATGCTGCCCGGTCGTGCTGTAGCTCGCGACGACCTGGTCGGAGAGGTCGCCCGAAGTCGCCACGTTGTGATACTCGACCACGGCGACGCGAACCCCGTTGCCCTGGTCGCCACTTCCGCTGGTCCAGTTCGCCCCGACGCCCGGGCCGGCCGAGGTCATTGACGTGCGCCACGTGCTCTCAAGTCCCAGGCTGAGCACCTCGGCGCGTTCTGCCACGGCGGCGACACTTCCCGCCGGAAGATCGACGAACACCAGGGGCGCCGACGTGCTGGCGTAGGCGACCGTGCCTCCCAGATGTTCGATCTGCGCCCGGAACGTCTCGGCCGCCGCGGCGTACGCGCCGCTGCGTGCCTCCCACAGCTCGCCGCGGATGGTGCGTGCCTGCTCGAGCGTCCCGACGATCGGGCGACCTGCCAGCCACTCGACTTCGGGATGCGCCTGCTGAACGGGGGCACCGGTGTCGG
>JACDHU010000181.1 GCA_013820865.1 Chloroflexota bacterium | reverse complement strand
ACCTGCTCTCATCGAGGAGGGCCGCGCTATCCCCGTCGCGCGGGTTCAAGCGATGCACGAGGGCAAGCGCCGCGCCCGTGCCGCTCGCGGCGTGGCCGGCGACTGAACGATCCCCTCAGTGGAACGGGCGCACCTCGACCGGCACCCGACAGGCGACGGCAGCCTTGCGCCCCCACGCCAACGCCTCGTCCATGGTCACTCGGGGTTCGCGCGTCATGACGCCGTAGCTCGCACTCGTGCGGGAGACCGTCGTCGTCAGGGCACGCGGATATGTCACGGCTTATATCAGTAGTGATATATCCGGTGACAGGGGCCGGGCGCCTGATGAACCCGGGTTGCTGGACCCGATGGGCGGCCGTCGACGGCAGCGGCAGCAGCGCCAGGGCGGCCTCGAACGCCCGGTAAGTCGACTCGGTGTGCGCGCGGCAGGGGTCAGTAGGCGTGGGCTTCGGCCTGCTCGAGGACGCGGAGCTCGGGGGCGCTGGCGAGGACCGCGCCGGCCTGCGGGGACTCCCAGAGCTGGCGGATGGCGCCACTGAACCGCTCGGCAGCCGCGGCGTCATCGAAGTCGAGGTCGATGCTCACGGCGTTGGGGTCATCGGTGCCGCGGGTGATCCGGTAGCTGCGGACACCGACCTGCTCACGGCCGATCGGGTCGCGGTCGAAGGTGGCCTTCCAGGCGTCGAAGTCGACGACGGTGTGCTCGATGCGGACGGTGGCGGTCATCGGTCTGCTCCTTTAGTATAGTGATACTATAGTGAATCTAGCGCTACTATAGCTGAATGGCTGATCCCGTCAACCCTCGACGCGCGTACGACTCCCCGCTCCGACGGGAGCAGGCGGATGCGACCCGGCGCACCATCCTCGATGCTGCCCGGGCCCTCTTCCTCGAGCGCGGCTACGTGACGACGACCATCCAGGCGATCGCGGATCGCGCGGAGGTCTCGGCCGCGACGATCTACCAGACGTTCGGCAACAAGCGATCGGTCCTGGCTCGGCTGGTGGACATCTCGATCGCCGGCGATGAAGCGCCCGTCCCGGTGGCCGAGCGGCCATGGGTCCGCGCACTGCGCGACGAGCCCGACCTGCGCCTGCGGATCCGGATCCTGGCGCGCAACGGCGCCGCGATCCTGGAGCGGCGCGCGCCGATCGATGCGGTGGTCGCGGCGGCAGCAGCCACCGATCCGGAGATCGCGACGCTCTGGCGGCAGATGCGGGACGAGCGCCACGCCGGCCAGGCTCGTCTGCTGAAGCTCGTCGCCGGCGGCGTTCCGTTGCGACGCGGGGCCGCGGACGTGCTGTACGCGATCGGCAGTCCGGAGACGTATCGGTCGCTGGTGGACGACCGCGGCTGGTCATCCGCCCGGTTCGAGCGGTGGTACGCCGAAGCCATCGAGCGGCTGCTGATGGAGGTGTAGTCGCCGACGCGCGGCGCAAAGGTCCCAAGGCCGGGTTCCGCGCTCGCGGTCAGGCTGGAGCCATGCCTCGCCCCTGCGTATCGACCTAGCCTGTCCTCGCGGGAGCGAGGCTTGACTCATCTTGATGAGTGCAGAATACTCACGCCATGACTAAGCGGCTCCAGGTCCTCCTCGATGAGCGCGAACTGGCCGAGATCCAGCGCGCGGCTCGACGCCAGCGACAGTCGGTGGCCGAATGGGTGCGCATCGCACTACGCGAAGCGCGCGACGCCGATGCCGGCCGTCCGGCCGCCGACAAGCTTCGTGCCATGCGGGCAGGCACGGCGCACGCGTTTCCGACCGGTCCAATCGAGGAGATGCTGGCCGAGATCGAGCGTGGGTACGGCTCCTCCGCGTGATATTCGTGGACTCCAACATTCCGATGTATCTCGTGGGCGCCGCCCACCCGAACAAAGGCGAGGCGCAACGCCTGCTGGAGCGTGCCGTCATCGATGGCGAACGACTGATCACTGATGCGGAGGTGCTCCAGGAGATCCTCCATCGGTACGTGGCGATCGACCGCCGAGAGGCGATCGAGCCAGCCTTCGATGTGCTCCTGGGAGTCGTCGATGCGGTCCTGCCGATCGAGCTCGCCGACGTCCAACGCGCGCGGAAACTGCTCACCACTCCCCGTCTCCAGGCGCGCGACGCGATCCATGTGGCCGTCATGCAGGCGCACGACATCGGTCGTGTGCTGAGCTTCGACCGCGCGTTCGATGCGGTCCCCGGCCTCACGCGCATCACCTGACAACGCGTTTGTCCGGCGCCCGTGGCCCCGATCCAGGGCGCCGTGGGACGACACCGCTCGCTCGCCGGGCCACGCTTGATTCGCTCACTCGATATATCGCTTCTGATATATCCGCTGACAAGGCCGGCGCCTGAAGCTGACGATCAGGAGCGTGCCCATTTAGTACGCGTCAAGGTCAATGATGCAGCCGCTCATAAATGGCGCCGAGGTCGCGCCCGTCGAGAGCTCAAGAAATCGCCAGTTGGCGCCGCAGGGCTAGAGGAGCTCTGCCAAGCGATCGGCGACTACGGAAATCTCACGCCCTGCGTCCGCGGGCACCAAGGTGAAGCGGTCCTGCGCCCAGGTGCGGGCCGAAGGCAGCCCCGGGCCGAGCGGGGCATCGGGCACCTCTTCGATCGACCCGAAGAGCATGGAGCGGTCACGAATGCGCGGGTAGCGCTCGGCCTGCTCGATCATCTCGGCGTTGGCGTCAGCCACGAGGAAGCGCCGACGCTCATCGGCCTCCGGCCCCATCGGCCACCCGACGGCATCGGCCAGCCAGGCGTACGACCAGCTCTTGAGCTCCGGGTTGTCGTGCAGGTGATGATCGATCCCCCACGCCGCATCGGCCACCACGAGGTCGACCGGGTGCTCGCGCACGATGTCGAGCAGGATCATGAACGACAGGAAGTGGCGCTCGTCGTCGTTCCGCCATGCCTCGAACGCGTCCTCCCCTGGCTCGTCCCCCGTGGCGGGCAGCTGGGCAGCGGCCGGATGGACGGTCTCACCGGCGCGGACGAGGATCTCCCGCAGCGGCGCCCCGACCAGCCACTCGACCTCGAGGCCCGGCCGCCGGGTCCGGAGCTCGTCGGCAATGCGGCGGTCACGCTCAAGCGCCTGCGGGCTACCCGGCACCATCACGACGCAACGCGGACGACTCTGCGCCCTGGTCCACACCGATCGCCGCGGGCGCCAGCCGACCAGCTCATCGGTGAACTCGCGGAGGAGGAGGTTGAACCGCACCGGGTCGCGATTGCCCGAGCAGTGGCCGGCGCCCGCGAAGGTCACCAGGCTCCCGCCGGAAACGTCCGCCAGGCGCTCCGCACGAGCGTGGGGCTGCAGCTCGTCGCCGTCGCCGTGGATGACCAGCCACGGGCATCGGGTGCGACGGATGAGGGCGACCGCCTCCTCCTCCGTCATCGGGTTGGTGCCGACCGTGTCGATCAGAACATCCGGCGTCGTCTGCAGTCCGGCCGCGACGGAGACGTCGATCAGGCGCTCCGAGTGCTTCTCGGTCCAGACCTGCGAGAAGAAGAACCGCAGGAAGTCCTCGAAGTCGGTCCGCCAGTACTCAGCGTTGAACTTCGCCCAGCCGTGGGTGGACCGCTGCGGCTCGTGGAAGGGACCGATCTCCGGACGGTCGTGACCGCGCGCCAACGGGAGATTCGTGCCACTCGCGACCGCGCCGAGCACGCGGTCCGGATGCTCTGCGGCGAGCCCGAGCAGCCAGTGCGTGGCCGTCGAGCACGCGACGACCACCGCCCGGTCCGTGCCGGTCGCGTCGAGCACGGCGACGGCGTCCTCGACGAACTCGCGACCGGCGTAGGCGGCCTGCCCTTCCGGCCGATCGGACCGACCGTTGCCGCGCGGGTCGAAGGTGACCACCCGATAGTGGCGCGCCAGGTCGATGAGCTGGAAGCGGCCGTGCCCGGCGTCGAGGACCGACCACGTCGGCAGCACAAGGATCGTCGCCGGCCCGCTGCCGTAGGTCTCATAGGCGATCCGCACCCCGTCCCGGACAACCTCCCCGACCTCGTCCGGCGGACGAACACGCATGGCTACCCTCGCACGATGCTGACGCCGCGCGATCATACGCGCGCCACGGGCCGGCGTGACGCCCAGGCCAGTCGAGGTGACGTACTCGCGCCGAATGGTGGCCCGATCCTCGCTGACCATGTCGATCGGCTCCGGCGGCCGCGCCAGCTGGGGCGACGTCGTCGACTGCCACCTCAAAGGCGAGCCGATTGGAGACCTTCGTCGTCAGGGCATGCGGATCTGTCACGGTTTATATCAGTAGTGCTATTTCCGGTGAAAGCAGTGGAGCGCCTGAGGATCGGCCG
>JACDHU010000180.1 GCA_013820865.1 Chloroflexota bacterium | reverse complement strand
TCAACGTGACGGTCGGCGACACACGCGTTCAGCCAAGGATCAGGGACCAGAGCCTGGTCGTGCCCTTGCCACAGGCGCTGGTGCCCGATGGACGCACCGACGTGACCATCCGCTACCGCGCGACATTCAATACCACTGCCGGCGGCACGCGGCTGTTCCTTCTCAAGAAGGACGGCATCATCACTGCCTATCGCTGGATTCCCTGGCTGAGCAGCGCGCAGCCCTCGCAGACGGCCAACTTCGGCGAGACATGGGTGACCGGCGTCAGCCCTCGCGTCACCGTGCGG
Source organism: Chloroflexota bacterium (assembly GCA_013820865.1). GTDB lineage: Bacteria > Chloroflexota > Limnocylindria > QHBO01 > QHBO01 > JACDBZ01. Next base: position 4,068 of record JACDHU010000180.1, on the reverse strand, counting down.
CTGACGAGCGACACTTCCCTGAGGTTCGCGACCTCCGGCCGGCGCACAGGCGTTGATGGCCAGACGCAGACCTTCGTCGCCAATGACGTCCGCGATTTCAACTTCAGCGCGAGCGCCAAGTACAAGGTCATGCGCGGCTCGTGGAATGGGGTCGAGGTCAACGTCTACTACCGCACGCGATCACCCGACGCGCTCATGAGCTGGACGAAGAAGGCACTCAAGCGGTTCAGCAACAAGATCGGGTCGTACCCGTACGGCCAGCTCAACGTCGCCGAGACGCCTGCCGGCTCGGGGATGGAGTCGCCGGCGCTGACTTGGGTATCGTCGACGATCAGCAGCGCCCGGGTGCCGTACATCGTCGTGCACGAGACGGCACACCAGTGGTTCTACGGCGTCGTCGGCAACAACCAGGCTTACGAACCTTACGTTGACGAGGCCGTGGCTGACTTCCTGGCGCGAAACCTGCTTGGTTCCTTCCGCTCCTCGCAGTGTCAAACATCCCGGCTTGACGGAAGCGTGTACGACTACAGCGGGCGCTGCTATGTCGAGGTCATCTACGTTCAGGGGGGTCGCTACCTCGATGCGTACCGCAAGGACGTGGGCGACGCTGCCTTCTGGAGCGGGCTCAGCCGCTTCTACCGGGACCATCGTTTCAAGTTGGCCAGCACGCGCAGCCTGCTGAGCTACCTCGACGCTGCTTCAGGTGCCGATAGCGAGCGCCACATCGAGCGGTTCCCGAGGACCTACCCCGTTTAGCCGATTTCTCGAGATCGACTAATCAACTGGTTGAAGGTTCGAGTCCTTCGCGGATCACCACTTTGTCTCGACACCCCTGCCCATCAGTTGGCCTTCGGCGCAGTGGAGATCAGGGCACCGGGACGCGGAGTTGAACCCAGTCGCCGGTCGTCTGCAGGCAGCGGACCATGATGGTGTCGCCGGAATGCACGTCCGCCCGTCGGAACCATGGGTTCTCCTTGTCCTCTCTGAAGTTGAACGAGAAGGTGCCGTTGTCCGCGGTAGGGCTGGCCGCCCAGCCGCGCGAGTCGCCGTCCGGCCCGATCACATAGGCCACGTAGAAGCGAGCGCTTGTGCCCGCATCGAAGCAGCGACCGTTGACCGCATCAGTTGCGGCGCTTGCATGGCCGGTGATGTCGGGCACGATCCAATTGGCATCCGTGGCCACGTTACGAGCAACCAGGCGCAGGCCCGCGGCAAGCCGAAACGTGCTGCCCAGTGCAGTGCGGAACTGGCCCGAGAAAGCGCCTGAACTGCCAGTACCTGCCTCGCCGATCGACTTGACGTCCCCGGTCGCGGCATCCTTCAGCTTTGCTCGGACGGTGATGCCGGGCTTGGCCACGCCTTCGAAGCTCGCCTTGCCAAGGGTTACAGTCAAGAACGGGGCGACGCTGTCGACCGTAACACGATCGCCCTTGGGGCTTGTCCAGCTCGCGGAGGCGTAGTGACCTCCGATAATGTTATACCTTGGGTTGTAGCGCCACGTGCCGTCGGAGTGTGTTGTGACCCTCGTGGTCACGTCGTAGTCAGCGAAGAGGCCTGGCGTGTAGGTGAGCCTGATCGTGCTACCAGCCGGTGCACGTCCCCTGAACTTGTCGTTGACGCGATCCGGCCGGAGGGTGAGGCGGGGGACGGTCAGGTGTCTGGTAGTGGAGCCGACAGTCGCGCTGATCTGGTCACCGACCTTGAGCACTCTTGGGAGCTGTGCGCAGGCCGTCCACCATCCGCCGTTGCTGCTTGCGCGATAGTCGCCCTTCAACTTCAAAGCACCATTTGGGCTGCGCCACACGACTCGCACCGCTGCGTTGTCGGCCGAGTGACCGTCGATGCAGCTGCTACCGAGATAGAGTCCGAACGTGGTAGGACGCGTGGCCGCCGTAGCCACCGAGGGCACGAGCATCATGAGCAGGGCAATGGTTACCACCGGCACGGCCGCCCGCGCGAGAGTCCGCATGAGCATGACATTCTCCTTCGCCGAGGCACAGGTCTCTGCGCCCTACATGTAAGAGATGCTGCGCGCGCACCGTCTGACACGCGGCTGACTACTGAAACCGATTACGTACTCGGCCCTCCGGGTACGCGAGGTGGGCGAACGGACCCTTTGGCGCGCTACGGGACTAGCCGGCTTCTCGGGATCGGGTCACGTAACGAAGCATCAGCCACGTCCCGAGGTAGACGACCACTGCCAAGGCGGCGGCTATGGCATACGCGGAGCCGTGTGCCGTAAGCTCGTCCATCGCTGCGTTGCCGGAGCCCAGCCGGAGGTGCAGGTGGAGCAGTATTGCTATTCCAATGCCGGCCACGAGAACCAGCACGCCAAGTAGGCGCCGGCCGAGCAACGCTGCCACGACCCCGATCGCCACGGCCGCCCCGAGCCAGGCGCTGAACTGCTGGGCCACGGGGGCTTGACCGGCCAACAGGAACACTGCGGCCGCCGTCAGCACGAGCACCAGCAGGTGACGGACGAATGGTCCCGCCAGCGAGCCCGTTCGCGGGCGGCGAGTGCCCACGCGTCGCGGGGAGCGGGTCGTCGTCACTGCCGTCACAGCGGCAGCCGCTGCAGCAGTGCCATGAGCGGACGCCTGGGTGCGAGCGGAGTCTCGGTAACGGGCAGGCGCAGCCAACTCTCATGCTGCTGACCCGGCCGGTAGCGCCCGCTCAGCAGTCGGGCCGAGATGTCGGTCAGGCCCATCGAGGCTACTGCCTCGGCCAGCGTGAGGCCTTCGCCTCGCAGTCCCCGACTGACCACGAGGTTGTCGCTCTCGATCAGCTCCCGCGTGAGCGTGGCTCGGCGCTCCTCGAACGCGTTGCCGCCGATGGGCCGCCCACCGGCGTAGAGCATGTCCGACGCCACGAACGCGGCGGTTCCAGGGGGCCGGTCGTCCGCAGTGTCACTCCGATGAACGAGCAGCGACCGCAGCAGGTCGGCATCCGGCCGCCCTTCCTCGTCCAGCGCGAGGAGTGTCCCCTCCACAACGACGCCGTCCTTCTGGAACTGCCGCCCAAGCCCAGCCAGCTCGGGGAACGCCGCGAGTGGGTCGACCAGGTGCTCGGTCTCGAGACGAGCGCTGCCGTCCTCGATGTACAACAGCGCAGACGTGCCGGGCCACCAGGGCTCGAAAAAGAAGTCGGCGTCGTCGAACGGTGCCGCGCCATAGAGCGGAATCATCGGCCGGAGTCGGCGCGGAAGAGCGGGCGCCGCGGGGTCATCGATGGCCAGGGACAGCTGTTCGGCACGCCGGCTGTTGGCCATCACGATCAAGCGGTCTTCCTTCTCCTCTCCTGCCGCTTCGGCTCGGACTTGGCGGTGGCTGTGGCCGAGCCAGGCACCGCCTCCTTGGTCCGCGATGCCTTTCGCCCGGCAGCGAGCGGCGTGGGCTTCTTCTGGCGCCCGGCTGCCTTCTCGGGGCCAGGGTCGGCCGCGGCCGTGCGCGATTGGCGGGCGGCGGCGACGCTGGCCTCGAGGACCTTCATCAGGTCGGTGATCTTGGTCGGCTCGTCGCTCGTCGTTGCGCGCTGTTCGGCCGGCTGGCCGCTGACCTTGGCCTCGAGAACCGCCATCAACGCCTCGCGGTACTCGTCCTTGTAGGAGTCCGCTTCGAACTCGCCCTTCATCGCGCTCACCAGCAGCTGCGCCATCTTCTTCTCAGCCGGCTTGAACTCGAATTCCTCGTCGGGCAGGTCGAGATCCTCGACAGAGCGCACCTCGTCGGGCCAATAGAGGGTGGTAAGCAGCATCGTTTTGGAGTAGGGGTTGAGCGAGGCCAGCGCTTCGCGGTCCTTCAGGACGATCTTGCAGATCGCCGACAGGCCTTCGTCGGCCAGCACCGACTTCAGCAGGTAGAACGCCTTGCGGCCCACCGGCTCAGGTTCGATGTAGTAGGCCTGGCGCACGAAGTTGGCGCCGTGCGCGTCGCGGTCGGCCTCGACGAACAGCTCGATCTCGATGGCCCGGACGGTCTTGAGCGGGACGGAGTCGAAGTCGCCTTCATCGATAACCACGTACTTGCCCTTCGAGTACTCGAAGCCGCGGACCGTGTCGCTGCGCTGGAT
>JACDHU010000179.1 GCA_013820865.1 Chloroflexota bacterium | reverse complement strand
TCGACCGCCAGACCGAGTCGTGGTGGCAGCAGGCCACGGGGCGCGGGATCGTGGGGTCCTACACCGGAACGGCGCTGGAGTTCCTGCCATCCCAGCTCATCAGCTGGCAGCAGTTCCGCGAGCTCCACCCCGATGGCGTGGTCCTGTCACGAGACACCGGTCACGTCCGCAGCTACGGATCCAACCCCTACGCCGGGTACGACAAGGTCGACACGAACCCGTTCCTGCTCGACGACTGGACTTTGATCGACGGTCGCCTGAACCCAAAGGTGCGCATCGTCGGCGTCGTCATCGACGACGAGTCGGTGGCCTATCCGCTCCCCGCCCTTGACGAGGTCGAGGTCGTGAACGACACCGTCGGCGATGAGCCCATTGTCGTGCTCTGGGTGCCGGGCACGGTGTCCGGGCTGGGTGCGCCGACCGTGGCCGGCGGCGAGGAGGTCGGCACGGCGGTCGTCTTCTCGCGGCGCGGGCCGGACGAAATGCCCCTGGAATTCGAGCCCGACGGGAACGGGGGCATGCGCGACACTGGCACCGGGTCGAACTGGTCCCTCGACGGCGAAGCGACCGCTGGACCGATGGCCGGCGACCGGCTGGAACCGATTCCCAACGACCAGCCCTTCTGGTTCGCCTGGGCGATCTTCCGGCCCGATACGACCGTGTGGGAGCCATGATCGACCGCACGCGGCGGCGCCTCTGGCGGCTCGTGCGCGCGCTTCGTGCCGCCGATCCGCCCGCGCCTCAGCGCGGAACCGCGCTCCAATACGCACCCGGCGGCCGCGCCGCAGGTTCATCGCATCGGTGGGTCGAGCGCGGATCGAAGCGACCTCGCAGCTCGTCCTCACCGTTCTCGTGCACGACGCACCCCGGCGGAACCGGCGGGAGGTAGCCCGACGCTACGGTGCGCGCGATAGGGTCACCACATCGGCCTGGCGGCGCACGCGGTGAGGCAGCGCAGCGGAGACGGCATCGAAGGCGGGATCGATGACGAAGGCGTAGTCGTCCCATGTCCCGTCCCGATCGGGACGGTAGTGGCGCGGGGCGACGTGGCTAGGACCGAGTGCCTGCTCCTTCATCGTTCGCTCGAGGTGGAGCATCGTTGCGGCCAGCTGACGGCGGTCCAGCCCCGCCACCTCGACCGTGGGGAGAATCGTCGCGGTGACCCGCTGGCCGAAACGCAGCAGGGGGCTGAAGGGGTGCTCCCACACCCGGTGCGTCCCGCTGATCACGACCGGCAGGACCGGAAGCTCCAGGGCCTGCGCCAGGCGCAATGCGCCGGGTCGAAACCCGACCTCGATGCCGAGCACGGAGCCCTGCGGAAAGACGACGATGCTCTCGCCGCGTTGCACGGCGTGTCTCGCCGTGCGGAGGAGGGCGCGCGCCGGCATGCGATTCCCATCGGCCGCCATGAGCTGGCCGGTCATGCGCAGATACGGTCCGACCACCGGCCACGAGCGCAGCTCGTCGCGCGCCACGAACCGCAGGGGCATCGGCATTCGGAAGAGGACCAACGGGTCGGCCAGACCCTCGTGGAGTGGCAGGACGAGGTACCGCCGCGTTGCGTCCACGGCGTCGAGCCCTCGGACCTCGATCCTGAGCCGCAGGACGCGGGCAGCCGATCGGGCCCATCCCCGCTCGACGGCATGGCGCGTGCGCGCCGAGCCGAACCGTCCGATGAGCATCATCGGCCACGGGAGCATCCAGAGAAGGACCGCCTGGCCGATGGAGGCCAGCACCCAATCGACCGTGCCGGCGACGGAGAACCAGCCCCCGGGAAGGCGCCGAACCGGTCGACGCGCGGTCATGCCGCGTCAGGTCGACCGTAGCGACGCGATCGCACGGCCCGGGCCTCGGCGGCGAGCTTGAGCGCGCGGAGCTGTCGCCGCATGAATCGGTCATACGCCGGGACGGCGACCCACCGCGCGATCAGGCCGCCCACGACGGCGCGGTTACTGCCGACCGTTCCGCCGTAGCGAACCAGTGTCAGATGCGGCTCCACCATGTCGAAGGCCAGGGTTTCGCGCACGTGCTCCATCGGCCCCTCGAGGACCTCGTACTCGATCCGATCCGGCGGGTGGAGTCGGACGCGTTCGAGCATGACCAGCTCCGTGACCACCGCAGGGGTCCGATACAGAACCAGCAACGTGTCCCCGTCGCGCTCGAGGACCTCCGAGCTGTGGGGCGGTGATCCCGGCAGCACGCCGCCGGTCGCCGCGGCCATCTCGAAGACGAGCGCCTGCGGCGCCGCGATCTCGACGCTTATCGGCCGCAGCTCATGGATGCGCATGGTCACCGACGGTAGCCGATGGACCGGCCACTCGCTGTAAGGGGCGTCACGGGGACAGCTCGGAGCGGCTCGCACCTGAGGTCTCCTCACTATCCGCGGCCCCCGGGACACCAGAATGCCAGAGCAGCTCGAGCACTGTTCAAGATGGTCGTCGAGTCGGTCCACCGCAGACCGACGTGTGACGAGCATCCAATTCAAGCCCGCCGTTCTTCGCGGAGGCGAGTCTGTCTAAAGCGCCCCCGGAGGGATTCGAACCCCCGACGCCCGCCTTAGGACGGCGGCGCTCTATCCACTGAGCTACGGGGGCGGCGCCGGAGCTAGCCTACCGTATCATCGGCGCGATGCCCGCTCGACCGACGCTGTATGTCCGGGATGGTTGCCACCTGTGCGAAGAAGCAGAGGCATTGCTGGATGCCATGCTCGGGACCGATGGTTGGGACGCGATCGACATCGAGGCCGATGACGACCTGCTCGTCCGCTACGCCCATCGCATCCCGGTGCTCGCCATTGATGGCACTGACCGGTTGGAACTCATCATCACGCGTCCCGACCTCGAGGCGGTGCTTGACCGCTGAGGCCGGGATGCGTGGTGGGTCAGCCCTCGACGACGATGGTGCCGCTCATCTCGTCGCGATGAAGGTCACAGACGAAGAAGTACTCGCCGGGTTCGAGCGCAGGCACTTCGACCTCATCGGTCTCGCCCTCGCCGATGATCCCGCCCAGGACGATCGCCTCTCCGCCCTCTTCAACGTACACGCTGAAGTTGTGCGGGTTCGCCTCATTGTTGGTGAGAGTAACGGTGAATGCCTCGCCGGCCGTGGCCATGATGACGTTCGCGTCGAAGGCGAGGTCATCGGAGCTGATGGCAACAGCGCCATCGATCACGGCGATGGTGCCGCCGGCTGAGTTGTCATCACTGGGATCAGCAGAGCCGCCGCCGGAACAGGCAGCCAGCACCGCGGCCAACGTCAATATGGAGGTCAGGATCGCGCCGCGACGCAGCGCGGAGGTGGGAAGATTCACAGGAGTTAGCGTCCTTTCGACGAAGTCGGATCGGCTTCGGGAGTGGCTCGCTCATCATAGTCGTGGCGAGCCGGTGCGTCGAACGCCCGTTCGGTCTGGCGGACTACTCGGCGGCGCGGAAGCTCCCGCGGTCGGTGGCCTCGATGCGCACCGGCATCTCGCCCGGATCGTGGGTGAAGTAGCACCACCACCCGTCGCTGGCGGCGCGGCTGACAAGTTCATCGCGGATCTCGATGGCATCGATCGGGTAGTCGTCGTAGGCGCTCGTCCAGCGCACCGGGATCTGCCAGCGGGTCGGGATGAGATCGCCCCAGAAGATCGCGCGCTCGGTCGGATCGCCGGCTCGCCCGCCGGCTCGCTCCTTCCCGATCAAAACGGCCTGCGAGCCGCGCGTGTGACCGCCCGTGCGCATGACGCGAACGCCTTCGACGAGCTCGACCTCACCGTTGACCTCCGCGAGCTGCCCGGACGCCCGAATCACGTCCAGCTGAGCAACTTCCATGATGCCCTGGAGGCGCAGCTCGTCGCCGTGGGCGGCCTCCGCCTCGTCGCGCTGGACCACGTAGCGGGCATTGGGGAAGGCCGGCCGGCCATCGGTGCCGACCATGCCGCCGGCATGGTCGTAGTGCAGGTGCGTGACGACCACGAAGTCGATCGAGCCCGGATCCTCCCCCACCGCGCGCAGCGCCTCGACGGGATCGCCGCCCTCAACGCCCTTGATGTCGCGATCCTTCTCGGTCATCTGTACGCCGGTGCCGGTCTCCACGAGGATTCGCTTTCCGCCGGCCTCGATCAGCAGCAGGTTCAGGCGACACCGAAGCCGGCCGCGATCATCGGTCTCGACGAAGCGGCTCCAGAGCGCCTTTGGCACGACGCCGAAGAAGCCGCCTGCGTCGGGACGGAACCAACCCGCACGAATGACGCGCACACTGACGGCCCCGGCAAACCGACGGGCGGTGCCGATCTCATGGAGCGGTGTCGTCATCGGTGCACGCGGCCGCGGTTGAAGTCGGCGTGATAGCGGCTGGCGGTGGGATCGGTCTGTCCGCGGTACTTGCTGCCGATGCGCGCATCCCCATAGCCC
>JACDHU010000178.1 GCA_013820865.1 Chloroflexota bacterium | reverse complement strand
ACCGTGACCTACGGTGACGTGGCCGTGGTCATCGGCGCGGTGGGCGCCGCTCGTGCAGTCGGGGGCGGCTCGCCCGCTGTCCATTGTTTCCCGCCGTGCCGTGCCACCGGGTGGTGCGGGCGTCGGACGGCTGGTCCGGCTGGGGCAGCGACGTCGCCCTCAAACGATGGCTTCTTGCTGCAGAACGGGTAACCACCCCGGTGCCGACTACGTAGGCAGATGAGAGAAATTCGATCGACCTATTCCTTGGCGGCATCGGCCTTTGCGGCTTCTTCGGCGTCGGGGACCTCGCCGCCTGCCTTCTGGGCCATGCTGATCAATGACTCAGTGTTGCCCGCGAAGACCTCGTCAATGAGGCCGTAGGTCTTCGCTTCATCGGCGCTCATGAACTTGTCGCGCTCGGAGTCGCGCTTGACGGTTTCGAAGTCCTGCTTGGTGTGGTCGGCAAGGATATGCATGAGCCGGTCGGTCAGGTGCATCATCTCGCGCATCTGGATCTCGACGTCCGGCGTGTTGCCACGGAACCCGCCCGAACCCTGATGAACCATGATCCGCGCATTCGGCAGCGCATAGCGCTTGCCGGGAGCGCCGGCCGCCAGGAGGACGGCGCCCATGGACGCTGCCTGGCCGATGCAGATCGTGCTGACAGGTGCACGCAGGTACTGCATGGTGTCGTAGATCGCCATGCCGCTCGTCACCACGCCACCCGGCGAGTTGATGTAAAGCTGGATGTCCTTCTCCGGATCCTCGGATTCGAGGAACAGGAGCTGGGCGATGATGAGGTTCGCTATGTGGTCCTCGATCGCGTCGCCCAGGAAGATGATGCGGTCCTTGAGGAGCCGCGAGTAGATGTCGAAGGCTCGCTCGCCGCGAGCGCTCGACTCGATGACCATCGGGACCAGCATCGGTTACGCGGACTCCTCGGGCTTCTCGGTGGATTCGGTGGATTCGGTGGGTTCGGTGGTTGCAGCGGCCTCGGGCGCATCGGTCCCGAGCGCGCGCTCGATCAGCGTGTCGACCAGTGTACGGTTGCGCAGGGTCATGCGCAGGTAGCTGCGACCGCGCGCCGAGGTCAGGTACTCGCGCAGCTTGGCGTCCTCCCCGTAGCGGGCAAGCTGCTCGGCGATCTCGGCATCGATCTGCTCGGGAGTCGCATCCACGCCCTCGTTCTCCGCGATGGCCGACAACACGAGCAGCGTCTTCACGCGGCGCGTCGCCGGCTCTCGAAGCTCAACCAGGAGCTCCTCCGGCGTCTGCTTCGACAGCGCCAGGTACTGTTCCATGCCGATGCGCTGCTGCGCCAGTCGCGACGCGAGCTCATCGCGCATGATGTCGATCTCGTTGGTGATCAGGACCTCGGGCAGCTCGACGGTCGCATTGCTGACCGCGACGTCGATGATCCGATCGCCGAACGTGTGGCGTGCCTCGTCCTCGGCACGCTTCTCCATCGCCTCTCGGATCTCGGTGCGCAACTCGGCCAGGGTCTTGACGTCGCCGACGCTCTGGGCAAAGTCGTCGTCGACCTCCGGTAGGACCTTCTCACGCAGGTCGAGCAGCTCGACCTCGAAATGCGCTTCCTTGCCCCGTAGATCCTCGACTCGGTAGTCGTCGGGGAAGGTGATGTCGAAGTCCGTCGTGCCACCGATCTGGAGGCCGATGAGGTGGTCCTCCCAGCCGGGGATCATGCGGTTCTCACCGATGATCAATGGCAGCCGATCCGCGCTGCCCCCCTCGAACGGCTCACCGTCGATGGTGCCGGCGAACTTCACGCTGGCGATATCGGCCTCTGCTGCCCCGCGATCGTCGACCGGGCGCAATGTGGCGTGCTGCTCCCGCAGCTCGCCGATGACCTGCTCGAGTTGCTCATCGGTGACATCGGGCTTCTCGAGGCCGAACGAGTAGTCCTCGTAGGAGCCAAGCTCCACCTCGGGGCGAATCGGCACGGTGGCGGTGAAGGTGATCGCCTGGCCCTCGGTCAGCGAGGCGGGATCGATGTCCACCTCAGGCTGGTCGATCGGCTGCACGTCGGTCTGGCCCAGTGCCTTCTCGTAGGCGTCGGCGACGAGGTGGTCGATCGTCTCGGCCAGCACGCTGCCGCGTCCCACGAACCGATCGATCACGTTGCGCGGCGCCTTCCCGGGCCTGAAGCCGGGCACCTTGGTGCGCTCTGCCACGTGCTTGTAGGCGGTGGCGAAATGCCGGTCAACCTCGTCGGAGGGAACCTCGATCTCGAGGACCATCTTCGAGCCCGGTTGGGGTCGTGTCGATACGGTGACCAAGTCAGCTCCCATTTGTAGACGCCGCGGCGTGGTGGGCGAGGCGAGATTCGAACTCGCACGTCTTGCGACACCGGCTCCTAAGGCCGGCGCGTCTGCCGTTCCGCCACTCGCCCTCAGGATGTGCTGCGGCGGTCCGGCGTTGAGTCTACCAACGGACCGATACGCCCGCTGCCCGTCTGCCAACTCGCCGCGTTCCCAGTCCGGTGTCAGTCGCGCTTGGCTGCACCAGCAGCCGAGGCGGCCTGGGCGCGCTCCTCGGGCGAGCGTGTGACGTCGTTCTTCGCGTTCTCCGGGTCGGGCTCGGCTGCACCGCCGATCGTGCCCATCGCGTCGAGCGCGGTATTGCCGCGCGGAGTCTCCCCGGACAGGAACCGCTCGACGGCCTTGCGCGCCAGGGCGGCTGTGAGGATGGCGGTACCCGCCTCGAAGGCGTTCCAGATAGCGCGTTGCGGCCCGGGCGGACCCTCTGCCACGCGTTCCGCCAGCTTCTTGCTGATCTTGCCGTGCTTACGCGGGTTATGGCGCCACCGAACGAGCTCCTCGGACAGGGACTCGCGAGCCTCCGCGGCACGCGGACCAACCGCACCGGCCATGTGGTCGACCCAGGACTGCATCGGCTTGGGGAGGGCGTCATAGGCCTTTTCCGGGTCGGACCGGAAGAGCCGGCGCCGCGCGATCTTCGCGATCCGCACAGGCCCACCGGCAAGCAGGAACACGGCACCGGCGCCGAGGCCAACGAACAGCGCCGGGTTCTCGGCGAAGCGGGCCTTGACGTCCAGGGTGTCCCGCAGCTGGTCGGAGGTCCGTTCGAGCTCCGTCCGCTTGGCGGCGATCGCTAGCCGCGTCTCAGCAAGCGGGTCTTCGCCCATTCGATGTCCTCCTTCACCGCTGTGATCGTCTCTTCCGGGGTGTATTTCGTGCTCGTCACCTTCTTGATGCCGCGCCAGGCCAGGAGCCCGATCGCCACCAAGAGCAGAACCAGCAGGATCAGCGCGACCCACCACAGGCCGATGACCACGAGCACCGCCATGACGAAGCCGATAAGTCCGATGAGGAAGACGAGCCCCAGCGCGGCTGCGATGGCAAGCAGGATGATCCCGCCCTTGAGCTGCCCGAGGTTGCGCGCCATCTCCTGGCGGCCGCGCGTCACCTCCAGTTTGGCCAGGGCAACGCCGCCTGAGACGAGCCGCTTCACCAACGTGAAGGGATTCTCGCGGCGACGATGCGTACCGCCAGTGGTCATGACACCTCCGGACTTCGATGGGCTGGAACTGGGCGCCTCCGTCTGATCGGCGCCTGGTGATTCTACCAACGAGCAATTGGGGTGCCACGACAAGCGGGCGCCGGGTCCGCTATCCTTCCGCGCCAATGGCCAAACGACGAACATCCGGCATCCAGCGGCGCGAGCGCGCCAGCGAGGATGCGCTCAACAAGCGACTCGACGGGTCCAGCGGGATCGCGCTACCCGACTGGCGGCTGCTACTCATCGGCGGCGTGCTGATCGTTGGCGTGATCATCCTGGTGCTCGTCCTCCTGTTCGCATCAGGCCCCGATCCGAGCGCCGGAACCCAGCTGGCCAATGACGGATCCGAGCACGTGGCCGTGGGAACGACCTGCCGCTCAGCGCAAGCACCGTGCGGCCCGGATCCGTACTCGTCGCTTCCCGCGGCCTCGGGACCCCACTGGGATCCGAGTGGCCTGGCTCAATGGGGGGCCTACTCGACGCCACAGAATGAGTCTCAACTCATCCATAACCTCGAACACGGCGGAGTCGTCATCTGGTACGACCCGGAACAGGTCGACGCCGATGGGGTGAGCGAGCTCACGAGCTACGTGGAGCGCCAGGTCTCCGCGGGGATCAGCGGCCGATTCAAGTTCATCCTTACCCCATGGGGCGGCGAAGGTGAACTTCCGGCACCGATCGCCGTCACGGCCTGGCGGCAATTGCTCGAGCTCGACACGGTCGACACCGGCGCGCTGGATGCCTTCACCCGCGAGAACTACGGCCTCGCCCCCGAGCCCAACGGCGGCCCCGGCCCGCCCGGCTGACACCCGAAGCCCTGACCGACCGCATCGTCGACATCGCCAGTGGACCAATGCTGGAGCCCACGATAGAAT
>JACDHU010000177.1 GCA_013820865.1 Chloroflexota bacterium | reverse complement strand
CCGCACGCCGGATCGATCCTGGAGTTCGTTCGATCTCGACATCGAGGTCGAGGTGATCCGATAGGCCGATCTCACGTGACCGGGCGACGCGGCGTTTCACCAGGTGTGCAGCTCCCGCCGTTCGAGACGCTGATCGATGTTCATGCCCGTGAGCTGCATCGGTTTCTGGTGGGCCTTGTCGGTCCGACGGAGGCCGAGGACTGTGTCCAGGAGACCTTCATGTCCGCGTTGCGCGCCTACCCGAGACTTCGCCATGGCGACAACCTCCGTGCCTGGCTGTACACGATCGCGCAGCGCAAGGCGACCGATGTCATCCGCCGCACGGCACGCCGTCCGACGCGGGACCTCGACGGCATCGAGCCCGTTGCGCCCCCGGCTGCGCCACCGGGCGATGACGAACTCTGGCTGCGCGTGCGATCGCTGCCGGCCAAGCAGCGCGCGGCGGTGGTGCATCGCTTCGTGCTGGACCTTGCCTACGTCGAGGTCGGTGAGCGCATGGGCATCAGCGAGGAGGCCGCGCGCCAGAATGTCAGCGCCGGCCTGCGGCGGCTGCGCCGCGAGGTGACCACCAATGACTGATGACCTCGAGCGCCGCCTGACCGATGCGGTCGGTCCGGCGCCAACGCTGGACCTCGACCGTCTGCGCGCGACGCTTGCACGGCGGGCTGCGGACGACGGTCTGCTTGATGTCGCCCATGGCACATACGATTCGCCGCTCGGTCCGTTGACCGTCATGGTCACATTCCGCGGATTGGTGCGGCTGTCCTATTCGCACGAGGCAGTGGACGAGCAGCTCGCTGAGCTGGCTGCCCTCGTCTCGCCTCGGATCATGGCCGCCCCCGAGCGCACTGACGAGGTCCGACGCCAGCTCGAAGCCTACTTCGCGGGCAACCGCCGCATGTTCGATATCCCGATCGACTGGCGCCTCGTCCGGGGCTTCGCCGGCGCCGTTTTGCGAGCTACCGCGCAGATTCGCTTTGGCGCCGTCTCGTCGTATCGGGAGATTGCCATGGAGGCGGGGTCGCCGAACGCGTACCGCGCCGCCGGCAACGCGCTGGGCTCCAACCCGGTGCCGATCGTGGTGCCCTGCCACCGCGTCCTCCGGGCCGGCGGCGGGATCGGCGGCTACACCGGTGGCCTGGAGCGGAAGCGCTACCTGCTCCGTCTCGAGGGGGCGCTCACCTCGTAGTCCTCGTGTGCGACGCGCTCACCATCCCCAGAGGAGCGCGTAGGCGGTCAGCAGGACGAGGAGCGCGGCACCCGTGACGAGCGCCAGCCAGCCGAGGGCCGGCAGCCAGTGACGGCGCTCGAGCAGGACGAGCAGCAGCAGGCCGGCCATCACGATGTTGGCCACGGCCACCTGCACGTAGGTGATCTCCCATTCCCAGCCGGTCCAGATCTCGACCAGGATGAACCGGTGCGCGGCCTCGGCCAGCAGCGTGCCGCTGACGGCCGCCACCGCGATGGGTCGCCAAAGGTCAGACCTCATCCTCCAGGTGATGCCGGCCAGCCCGAACAGGCAGCCGCTGACGACCGCCGCCGCGGTCCACACTACGAACTGGAACAGCAGGTGGGTGTGACCTTCGAGCAGGGCGCCGATGTAGTACATGACCACGCCGGCCACCATGGCGGCCACGCCGCCCGCCACCGCTCGCCTCGGGCCTCGCTGCAGGGCACCGGCGAAGAAGGCGGTCACCACCCAGGGGCTCGCCGCGTTGGCGAGCCCATTGATGACCATGACCCCGATCGGGTCGCCGAACGTGCTGAAGGCGCCAACCATGAGTCCGATGAGCATGGCGGCACCCATGCGCACGGCGTCGTTCACGCTCTGATGGTATCCGAGTGCGATAATCGTCGGCGTCATGACCGTCACCAAGAAGGCCTCCATCACCCCGGCTCCAGCCTCCTGGGGGCTGGCCGCGAGCGGCGACGTGCCGTGGGAGTACGCTCCGGCGCCCGAGGCGACCGACCATGTCCGGATCGAGCCGGAGTACGGCCTGTTCATCGGCAACGAGTTCGTCCGCTCGACGCCGCGCAAGACCTTTACGGTCATCAACCCGGCGACCGAGGAGCCGCTGGCGAAGGTGGCCCACGCGTCGAAGGCGGACGTGAACCGGGCAGTCACGACGGCCCACGAGGCGCATCGGTCTGTGTGGTCGAAGCTTCCGGGCAGGGAGCGGGCGAAGTACCTGTACCGGATCGCGCGAATCCTGCAGGAGCGCTCTCGAGAGTTTGCCGTCGTGGAGTCCATGAACTCCGGCAAGCCGATCAAGGAGTCGCGCGATGTCGATGTGCCCCTGGCGGCCGCGCATTTCTTCTACTACGCCGGCTGGGCCGATAAGCTCGAGTACGCCTTCCCGAACCGCGATCCACGTTCGCTGGGCGTGGCGGCACAGGTCATCCCCTGGAACTTCCCGCTGCTCATGCTGGCCTGGAAGATCGCCCCTGCGCTGGCGGCCGGCAACACGGTCGTGCTCAAGCCGGCATCCACCACGCCGCTGACCGCCTACCTCTTCGCTGATGTCGTGCGACAGGCCGATCTGCCGCCCGGCGTGGTAAACATCATCACCGGGCCGGGCGAGATCGGCATGGAGCTGGTCACGCACCCGGACGTCAGCAAGGTCGCCTTCACCGGCTCGACCGCCGTCGGCAAGATGATCGCGCGGGCACTGGCCGGTTCCGACAAGAAGCTCACCCTGGAGCTGGGTGGCAAGGCGGCCAACATCGTCTTTGACGATGCGCCGCTTGACCAGGCCATCGAGGGCATCGTCAACGGCATCTACTTCAACCAGGGCGAGGTCTGCTGCGCCGGCTCGCGCCTGTTCGTGCAGGAGAGCGTGTATGAGCCACTGATCGAGAAGCTGAAGGCGCGCCTGGGGACCCTTCGGGTGGGCGATCCGCTTGACAAGAACACCGATGTCGGGGCCATCAACTCGGCCGCGCAGTTGGCCAAGGTGCAGGAGCTGGTGGAGTCGGGGATCGCGGAAGGCGCGGAGATGTTCCAGCCCGACTGCGAGCTGCCGACGCGCGGCTTCTTCTTCCGGCCGACGCTGTTCACCGGCGTGTCGATGTCGCATCGGATCGCGCAGGAGGAGATCTTCGGGCCGGTGCTGTCGGTGCTCACCTTCCGCACCCCGGACGAGGCGATCGAGAAGGCCAACAACACTCCGTACGGGCTTTCTGCCGGGGTGTGGACCGAGAAGGGCAGCCGTATCTTCAAGATGGTCAACGCCATGCGCGCCGGCGTGGTGTGGGCCAACACCTTCAACCGATTTGATCCGACCTCGCCCTTCGGCGGCTACAAGGAGTCCGGTTACGGCCGCGAGGGCGGCATCCATGGCCTGGGGGCGTACCTGGATCTGTCTGCCAACGGCGTGAGCGGCCGATGAGCCCGAGGGCGAAGACGGCGACTCGCTCCCGAAGTCGCCAGCGGGGCGCGCCGGTGCTGGATCAGCGGGAGGCGCAGCCGTTGGCGACGACGGGGTCTGCCGGTCGCGACGGTGATCGGATTGGCGTGCGCAAGACGTACAAGCTGTACATCGGCGGTGCATTTCCGCGTACCGAGTCGGGGCGCGCGTACGAGGTGTTCGGCGCCAAGGGTCAGTTGCTCGCGAACGCCTCACGTGGCACGCGCAAGGACATCCGGGAGGCGGTTCGCGCGGCTCGCAAGGCCCAGCCGGGATGGGGATCCAAGACGGCCTACAACCGATCGCAGATCCTGTATCGCATCGCCGAGCTGATGGAGGGGCGGCGCGACCAGTTCGTGGCGGAGGTGATGGCCGCCGAAGGCGTCGGCCGCGCGCGAGCTGCCCGACTGGTGGACGCTTCCATTGACCGATGGGTCTGGTACGCCGGCTGGGCCGACAAGTACACCCAGTCGATCGGCACCGTCAACCCCGTCGCGGGGCCGTATTTCAACTTCTCGATCCCCGAGCCGACCGGGGTGGTCGGGATGATCGCGCCGGAAGCGTCGAGCCTCCTGGGACTCGTCAGCCGGCTGGCTCCGATCATCGTGAGCGGCAACGCGGCGGTCGTCATCTCGTCGGAGACGCGGCCGCTTCCGGGCGTGACGTTGTCGGAGGTGCTCGCAACCTCCGACGTGCCCGGCGGCGTCGTGAATCTGATCACCGGGCTGCGGCGTGAGCTTGTCGGGCACCTGGCGGGGCACATGGACGTCAACGCGCTCGACGCCTTCGGTGCGGACCCTCTGGAGCGCGCGGCGCTCGAGGAGGTGGCCGTCGAGAACGTGAAGCGTTTCGTTCGGCCGCCGTCGTCGGGGTTGGAGCGGTACGACTGGCTGGCGGAGCGGGCGCAGTCGCCTTACCACATCGGTGAGTTCGTCGAGATCAAGACTGTCTGGCACCCCGTCGGCGCCTGACGGTCAGGGGGTGTGGACG
>JACDHU010000176.1 GCA_013820865.1 Chloroflexota bacterium | reverse complement strand
CCTATACCCGCAACCATTCGAGCCGCGTGAGCCATATCGCGGAGGCGATGTGCCGCGTGATGCGGCTGCCGGAGACCGATATCGAGAAGATCCGCTGGGCGGGGCTGCTGCACGACATCGGAAAAATCGGCATCAGGGACAACATCCTGCTGAAGGAAGGACCGCTCGACAAGCACGAGCGCGTCCTGATGAACCAGCACCCCACCATCGGGGCCGAGATCGTGGCGCCGGCAACCCAGCTGAAGGCTGAGGCCCCGCTGATCCGCGCGCATCATGAGTGGTTCAACGGCTCGGGCTATCCGGACGGAATCGAGGCGCTCGACATTCCGACGGGCGCACGCATCCTCACCATCGCCGATGCTTACGAGGCCATGACCAGCTCGCGCCCGTACCGCAAGACACCGCTGACGCACGAGATCGCGATCGATCAGCTCCAGAAATTCGCCGGGATCCAATTCGACCCGGAGATCGTGCCGGTATTGGTCGGCCTGGATCGGACCATTTTGGATCGACCTCCGGATAGGCCCGATGAGCTGCCGAGCATGCGCCACCGGCCCGACCCTCGCGACCTCCAGCCGGCCGGAGAAGAACCCGGGACGAAGGCGAGGCCAGCCCTGGCCTCGGATGATGTTTCTTAGCACCATCCTGCTGGCGCTGATCGTTGGCGCCCTTGCCGGGGGTGGACTACCTCGCCTCGCCGATCTGAAGCTGCGCTGGACCGTCCTGCTCATCGTGGCCGTGGGCCTTCGCCTGGCGGCCGGCCTGACGCGCGAGACCGGCATTGGCGCCGATATTCCAGTCGGGTGGGCCTACATCGCCGCCTACGGCCTCACCTTCGCGTGGCTGTGGGCCAACTGGCGCGTGCCGGGATTGCAGATTGCATCGGTGGGCATCGGCGCAAACATGGCCGCCGTCCTCCTCAATGCCGGACAGATGCCGATCTGGTCAGCCGCCTTCACCGCCGCTGGGTTCACCGCCGCGGATATCGTCAACGAACCGTTCCATTTTCTACTCCAGGCCGATACGATCGCCGACTTCGTCGCCTCGGGCGGGCTCTTCGGCGACGTCATCCCGCTGCCGATCCCGATCATTCGCGACGTCATCAGCATCGGCGACGTATTGCTCGCACTCGGAATCTTCTGGGCCATCGTGTACTCGATGACGCGCGCGGATGCGCCGAGCCGCGGCGCCTATGCCCTGGCCGGGAACTCCGTCCTCCGTCCGGGTCCGGCGGGACGGGCAGCGATCGGTGTTCCGTACGCCGAGCCGGAACGCATCCCCGCCGATATCACGCGCGAGACGGCGGACGAGGCCGGCGTGCGACGCCAATCGCCGTACCTGCGTCTCGTGCGCAACCGCGACTTCTCGCTGCTGTGGGTTGGCCAGTTGGTCAGCCTGTTCGGCGAGCGAATTCACTACGTGGCGCTCGGGTTCCTGGTGTTCGAGGCGACCGGCGGCTCCGCGCTCGAAGTCGGCCTGACCTTCGCCGCCACGGCAATTCCCAGCGTCGTGCTCGGACCGCTGGCCGGCGCCCTGGTGGACCGATGGGATCGCCGCATCACCATGATCGGCTGCGACATCGTGCGCGCGGTCCTGTTGCTGGCGGTTCCGTTCGTGATCGACATCAATATCGCCCTGGTCTATGTCATGGCCTTCCTGATCGCCACCGTGACGCTGCTGTTCCGCCCGGCCAAGACGGCCGTCATCCCGGCGGTGGTCGAGGAGCGCGATCTCGTCACGGCGAACTCCATGAGCAGCGTCGCCGATACCGCCGCCGACCTCATCGGCCTCCCCATCGCCGGCGTCCTGGTCGGCGTCCTGCTGGCGGTGAAAGCGCTCGAGCTGGCCTTCCTCCTGGGTGGCGTGACCTACCTGATCAGCGCCGTCCTGATCCTCGCCATGAGCGTGCCGCGGCAGGAGTTCACACATGCCCCCTTCCGGCCGGGCGTGCTGTGGACCGAGATCGTCGAAGGCTGGCAGTTCCTGCGTCGCCAGGCGGAGCTGTTCAGCAACACCATCGTCTCGAGCGTGGCCCAACTGGCGGTCGGCGCCGAGATCGTCGCCAGCCTGCCGTACGCGCGACGCGTGCTCGACCAGTCGCAGATCGGACCGGCGGAGAGCTACGCGCTGCTCCTGACGGCGGTGGCGTTCGGCAGCGTGGTGGGCGGGGTGGCGGTCGGCGTCATCGGCGATCGCATCGCGAAGGGGCCGCTCATCATTGCCGGGTTCATCGGTATGGGGCTCTCGCTGGTGGCCGCCGGCATGGTCACGAACCCGTTCCTCGCCATGGGCATGTTCTTCATCACCGGTCTCGCGAACATGCTGTTTATCATCCCGACCATCACCATGTTCCAGCAGCGCACGCCGCAACGCCTGATGGGCCGCGTGGTCTCGAGCCGCCAGGCGTTGGTGTTCGGGGCCATCGCCCTCTCGATGGGCCTCTCCGGCTGGCTCTCCGATCTCATCGGTCCGGCCACCGTGCTCATGGTCGCCGGCGCCATCTGCGCCCTTGCCGGTGCGGCCGGCATCTTCGTCCCCGCCATGCGGAACGCCCGGTGATCGGCGCGTCTGTTACCCTTCGCGCGCCGTGGGACTGATTCTCGACCTGGCGGTCGTGGCCCTCGCGCTGGTCGTCATCGGTTCATTGGCACTTCTGGCCTGGACGCTCGCCGTGAGTGCCGTGCGCGCAACACGACTGGGGCGATCGAGGGTTGCTACCTTGCGACACACGTTGACCGATGCGGAGGCTCGCTTTGGCATCACCTTCGCGCAAACGTCGACCGTCCTCGTTACCCTGATCCGCCGAACTGCACCGATACGGCCGATGCCGCCGACGCCGCCACCCTCAGCTGGAGATTCACCGGACGCATGACGACCACCGATCCCAAGCGTGACCCCCGTGAGCCCCGCGCGCCCCGGGAGCCGGGCTACCGCGGTTCGCTTCCCACCCGTGAGGATCAACTCGCCCGACCTTGGATCTTCACCGTCATCGGCGTCTTTGTGCTCATCTTGGTGCTGTCGATCGCGGGGATTCCGTCTCGGTTGATTCCAGAGCCCACGCCCGTCCCGCTCCCATCGGTGCCTGCAGTCTCGGCGGAGCCTTCTAGCTCGACCTCGACCTCTCCATCGGTCTCAGCGTCGGCGTCGGCGTCGGCGGAGCCTTCGACCTCGGCCTCTCCATCGGTCTCGGCGTCGGGTTCCGCATCGCCCGACCCCTCACCCTAGTCCCTACCGATGTATCGTCGATTCGCGTCATCGCCATCTGGCTGAGCGATGTTTCACCGACACATCGGCGGCTGCCACGCTTGAGACGCGCGCAGGACGGACGCTCTCGTCACCGCCGGACCGATACATCGGCGAAACGTGACCGGGTGAATGCCTGGCGCCGCAAATCTTCGATACGTCGTCGGAACGTCGCGTAACAAGGACTTCTCGTCAAGAACGACCGATACGTCGGCTGCGAGGTGACAAGAACCCGCGACTGGCGCGCTCGTCACGCTCGGCACTGGTCGATGCATCGGCGAAGAGCGACACCGAAACACATCCTTGTCGCTTTCCGCCGATCTATCGGGAGGGGCGGGGACGGGGGCGCGGGCCGGGAGGTTGGCGAGGACGGATCCAGATGAGGCCGTCACGCCCCAGCGGTTCTCCGGTCCGCAACGAATGAAGGACCTCGCGCGACCCCGCCGGCAAGACGGACTCGATGAATGCGGCATGTTCGGCCACCGCGGCGCGGTTCCGCCGAGTGTCCTCGATCAGCATCACCAGCCTGACGGGCCGTTGATGACGGGACGCGATCCAATCGCATTTCTGCTTGTTCCGGCGATACTGACGCTGGAAGTCGAGGAGCAGGCGGTCAATCTCGGTGACGATGATCTCCACGGGACCAAAGAGCCCGACATCCGCCGCCTCGCCGTGATCGCCGGCCGCAACCTCGAACTCCGTTCGCCACGCCGTGTGGGCGACTTCACGAAGCCATTCCGCGTGGCGGAGCTGGCCCGAATCACGGAGGGATGGCCCTCGACCCGAATACGTTTGCACCACGATATCCAGCCCGACCGCCGATCCCACGGCGCATAGCGTGTCGAGCTGGACGCTTGGATCCCCCTCTTCCACCCGCCGCTCGGTGTCTGCTGAGACGCCCGCCTTCCGGCTGACCGCGGCACGTGACAGCGCGTGCTCAGCCCGGGCGCTTCTGATCTCCGCGCCCGTGCGCTCCGCCTGGAGTTCCGCACGTCGTGCAGCCTTGTGAGGTATCGGTCGAGGACTCTGCATCGACGCATCCTGCTCCATGAGCGCTTACGGACCGATTAGTCGCCGATATGTGACACAACGCGAT
Organism: Chloroflexota bacterium; assembly: GCA_013820865.1. GTDB lineage: Bacteria > Chloroflexota > Limnocylindria > QHBO01 > QHBO01 > JACDBZ01. The sequence goes on along the minus strand of JACDHU010000176.1, from coordinate 64 downwards.
CGCCCTGCGACGTTTCACCGATACACCGATGGTACCCACGCTCGGGCGCGCGCAGGACTCATCC
>JACDHU010000175.1 GCA_013820865.1 Chloroflexota bacterium | reverse complement strand
CTTCTCGCCTTCGGCGACGTTGATGTTGGCTTGCCGCGCGCCTTCGGATTCGGTGATCACGGCGCGTCGGTTACGCTCGGCCGAGAGCATCCGGTTCATCGCGTCCTGGACGTCTCGCGGCGGGATGATCTCGCGGATCTCGACGGTCGTGATCTTGCCGCCCCAGCGCTCCGTCTGTTCGTCCAGCTTGGCGCGCAGCACCTCGTTGATCTGGTCGCGCTTGGACAGCACGTCATCGAGCAGGATGTCGCCGATGACGGCGCGGAGGGTGGTCGTGGCAATACCCTGCAGGGCGCCGGCGAAGAAGGCGACATTGACGATGCTCTTGAGCGGATCAACGATCTTCCAATAGATCAGGAAGTCGATGTTGATCGGCGCGTTGTCCTTGGTGATCGTGGTCTGGCTGGGCACCTCGATGTACTGCTCGCGCAGGTCGACCTTCATCGGCCGATCGATGATCGGGATCAGGAAGCGCAGGCCCGGTCCGCGGACAAGGCTCTCGTTCGTCTGGCCCAGCCGAAAGACAACCATCTTCTCGTACTGCTGCACGATCCGTACCGACAGGTACAGGAAGATGAGTGCAAAGACGAGGACTGCGATGCCGACCGAGAGCAGGACCGTTTCGCCCATTCCAGTTCCTTTCTGCTAGGCCGGCGACCCGGGTGGGTCGTCTGGCTCGACGACGAGCGTCAGTCCCTCCTGACGCAGGATGCGTACTGGTGTGCCCCTGTTCAGAGACCGCTCGTCGGCCGTTCGTGCACTCCACTCCTCACCACTGGCATACACAGAGCCGATCGGATTGAGCGGCCGCCGAACCTCGCCGAACAGTTCGCCCGATAGTGTGGCACCGACAGTGCCCGGTGTCGCGACCAGACGTCGGTTGCGCATGGCCGCGAAGACGATCAGCCCCATGAACAGCGCCGTCAGCACCGTCATGGTCAGGATGACCTCCACCGCCACGCTGATGTCCGGTGCCGTCGGCGTCCCGGGCTCGGTGTACAGGGCGGCCGCGCCCAGCGCGAAGCATACGATCCCGGCGATGGTCAGCAGGCCGTGGCTGATGACGCTCAACTCGAGGATGAACAACACGATCGCCAGCGCGATGAGCAGCAACCCGCCCACGTTGAGCGGCAGGCTGCCGAAGCCGATGAAGGCCAGGATGATCGAGATGCCACCGAGGATGCCGGTCACGAAGTTCGGGTTCTGCAGCTCGAAGATGAGGCCGTAGAAGCCGATGGTGAACAGGATGAAGGCGATGTTGGGGTCCGACAACAAGTGCAGGAACGCCTGCAGCGGATTCATCGGCAACGGCTCTGACTGCGCGTCGGCCAGGGCGAGGGTCACCGGCTGTCCCTGCACCACCACCGACCGGCCGTTGGCGAACTGGATCGCCTCGGCCACGGTCGCGGCCGTTCCGTCCACTCCGCCGGCCTCGAGGGCCTCCGTCTCGGTGTAGGAGCGTGCCTCCTCGACGGTTGTGACGGCCCACTCCACGTTGCGGCCGCGCTGCTCAGAGATACCGCGCAACAGTGCCAGCGTGTCCTGCATCACCTTCTCACCGAGCGCACCCTCGATGTCCTGGCCCTCGCCGCTGATCGGCGTGGCGGCCCCGATGCGCGTGCTCGGCGCCATGACCGCCACGTGGCCGGCCATGGTGATGAACGTGCCGGCGCTGGCCGCGCGACTGCCCGGCGGGCCGACCCACACGATCACCGGCAGCGGTGCATCAAGCAGCGTCTTGACGATCTCGTGTGTCGACTCGAGCGAGCCGCCCGGCGTGTCCAGCTGGATCACCACCGCCGACATGCCTTCGCGCTGGGCACGCGCGATGCCGTCGCGGATGTAGCCGGCCATGATCTGGTCGACGATCCCCGACGTCGGCAGGACGTACACCCGGGCCGGTTCGGCGCCATAGACGGAGCCCACCAGGAATGCCGCCAACCCCAGCGCGAGGCAGAGGCGGGCCAGGTGACGGATCGGCCGCAGAACGCGTATGGAGGTCATCGGACTGCGTCGATTATCGCACCTACCCGGTACGCGCCCTTTTTGCCAGCAGAAAGTCGAACAGCAGGCCGCTCCACGTCTCCAGGTCGGGCGCGATCGCCGCGACCTCCTCGAGGGTAGCGAAGCTTCCGCTCAGCTTGGTCGTCTCGCGGATTGCCACTGGCCGGCCCCCGGCGTCGGCCGTGAAAACGAGCCCCAGGTGGACTGCCCCAACCGGGTTGGAGTCGTCGTTCAGAACGCCCAGTGGTTCGAAACGGGGCTCGAAGTCCGCCGCCAGCTCCTCTGTCCACTCGCGCTGCAATCCGCCGACGGGGTCGGCGTCGTCGGGGTTGACGTGCCCGCCGATGCCGATCGAGTAGCGGTCGTGCAGCCGGGCGTCCGTACCGGCCTGCGTCCGGCGCATCAGGAAGATACGCACGCCATCGCGCAGGCACAGGTACGGGATGATCTGTTTCCAGGAGGGGTCGTCTTCGGCCTCGGGGCGCGGCCGGTACGTCCCCTCCCGCGCGACGAGGTCGAGGTAGTGATCGACGGCGCCGCTTCTCAGGCCGCGCCAGTCCAGTCCGCCCGGTATGCGGTGGCGTGGTACTCCGAGCACCAGCTCGATGGCGTCAGGCATCGTGGCGTCAGGCATCGCACAACGTCGTCACTGATTCCGGCGATGCTATCCTCTGCCGATCCAAAAAGTGGCCTGGCGAGCGCAGAAGGCAACATGGATCAGGACCCGGTGTCACCGATTCGCGTACTGCTGGTAGACGACCATCAACTGCTCACCGATGCCCTCGCCGGGCTGCTCGGTCGCGAGGCAGGCATCGAGGTCGTGGGCATTGCGCCCACCGTACGCGACGCCACGAGCGCGGCGGTGGAACAGATCGACGTGGTGGTGATCGACTACGCCCTGCCCGACGGCACCGGCGCCGAGGCCACGCGGGCGATCAAGGAACGTTCGCCGAGCACCCGGGTGATCATCCTGACCGCGATCACCGACGACGAAACGGTGCTCGACGCGATCCGCGCCGGGGCCGATGGCTATCTGACCAAGGACCGCGCCAGCGAGGAAGTCGTCAATGCCGTACGGGCGGCGCATGCCGGCGAAATTCTGCTGCCGCGAGCGGTCGTGTACGAGATCGCCGAGCGAGTGGCACTCACACGCCGCCGCAAGATGGTCAAACAGCCGGTGGAGCCGCTGACGCCTCGGGAGCTGGAGGTCCTGACCGCGCTCGCCGAGGGGCTCTCCTCGCCCGAGATCTGCGACCGCCTGTTCATCGCCCAGAACACGCTGCGCACGCACGTTCAGAACATCATGAGCAAGCTGCGCGTGCACTCCAAGCTGGAGGCAGTGGCCTTCGCCTTGCGTCACGAACTGGTTCCCCTGCCCCGCCCCGAGCTCGCCTCGTAAGAAGAACCTGCAGTGGCCCAAACCGTCCGGGCAGACTGGCCCCACGACCCGTCCCGGTCGCGCCCGCGACGGCGTTCAGACGACCACCTCCTGGCGCGTCGACTCCTCGGGCACGGGCTCGTAGCCAAAGTCCTCGAGCGTGCCGGCCTGGTACCGCTCGTAAGCCGACAGGTCGAAGTGGCCGTGGCCGGACAAATTGAACAGGATGACTCGGGAGCGCCCGTCCTCTCGGGCCTGATGTGCCTCGTCCATGGCCGCAGCGATGGCATGGTTGGACTCCGGCGCCGGCAGGATCCCCTCCGCCCGAGCGAAGGCCAGGCCGGCCTCGAACGTTTGTCGCTGGGGCATCTGTCGGGCACCGATCACGTTCTGGTCATAGAGCAGGCTGATCAGCGGCGCCATGCCGTGGTAACGCAGCCCGCCGGCATGGATGGGCGGCGGCACGAACTCGTGGCCCAGGGTGTGCATCTTGACCAGCGGCGTCATCTCACCGGTGTCACCGAAGTCATAGCGGTAGGTTCCCCGGGTAAGGCTGGGAGCCGCCTCCGGCTCGACCGCGATGACCCGGTAGTCGGCCTCGCCGCGCAGCTTCTGGCCGATGAACGGGAACGCCAGTCCGGCGAAGTTCGAGCCGCCGCCGGCGCAGCCGATGATCACGTCCGGCTGCTCACCCGCCATGGCCATCTGCTCGATCGCCTCCTGGCCGATGATCGTCTGGTGGAGCAGCACGTGGTTGAGCACCGAGCCGAGCGAGTACTTCGTGTCATCGCGACCGGCGGCGTCCTCGACGGCCTCGCTGATGGCGATGCCCAGCGATCCCGGGCTGTCGGGTGTCGAGTCCAGCACGCGCTGTCCATAACCGGTGATGGTGCTCGGACTGGCCACCACCTTCGCCCCATAGACCTCCATCAGGTTGCGCCGGTAGGGCTTCTGGTCGTAGCTCGCCCGAACCATGTAGACCATGACCTCGAGGCTTGCATGATCACCGGGCAGCCCGGCAAGAGCTCCTTGCAACGCC
>JACDHU010000174.1:2968-4435 GCA_013820865.1 Chloroflexota bacterium | reverse complement strand
CACCACTCCCGGCTCGCTGTGAACGAGGCGCCGCGCATACTGATCCCGCGTCAACGCATCGGGGCCGAGGATAGCACAGGGGTCAGTCAGGCCTCAATACGGCTTTCTCATGGAGGGACGGCGCCCGCTGACCGATGCCGCGGTGGCTCCTGCTGCGTGGTGGCACCCGGCCACACGAAGTCGTCGACCGGTACGGGGCGACCCGTGAGGTACCCCTGGATGGCGTCGCAATCCATCTCCCGGAGGAGCGCGAGCGTTTCCTGGTCCTCCACGCCTTCGGCAACCACCTCGAGGCCAAGGCCGTGCGCCAGATTGATGATGCTGCGCACGATGTGCCTGTCCGCGGCTCCTGCCTGCATCCCACCGATGAAGGTCCGATCCAGCTTGATCTCGTCCACCGGCAGCGATCGAAGCGAGCCGAGGGACGAGTATCCGGTGCCGAAGTCATCGATGGCGACCCGCACGCCCAGCTCGCGCAAGCCGGCGAGCGCGCGCATTGTTCCTTCATCGGCGCGCACGATGGCCGACTCGGTGATCTCGATCTTGAACAGCGCAGCGTCGAGGTCCGCTTCATCGAGGACCGAGACGAGATAGTCGATGATCGAAGAGTCGCGCAGGTTGAGGGGCGACAGGTTGATGGCCGTGACCAGCGGCGTGCCATCCGATGCCCAACGCGATGCCTGGCGCACCGCCTCACGCACGACCCACAATGAGAGGTCGTCGATGAGCCCCGCCTGTTCGGCCAGGGGAATGAACTCTTGCGGTGCCAGCAGGCCGGCGGTCGGATGCCGCCAACGCACGAGTGCCTCGGCGCTGATCAGCTCGAGGCTCCTCGCCTGGAACACGGGCTGATAGTGGAGGATCAGCTGGTCGTGGGTGAGAGCCTCCCGAAGCTCCATCAATCGCGCCCATCGCTCGCGTGCCTGCGCGTCCTGCCCGTCGGTATAGACCGCCAATCCGACGCCGCGCCGTTTGGCCGAGTGCAGCGCGAGATCCGCAGCGCGCAGGAGTCCGCCCTCGTCGTCGGCATCGGACGGGAAGATCGCGAGCCCGCCGCTTGCCTCCAACGTGATCGTCGGAGTTTCCGCGCCCGAGATTTCCATGGGTTCGGCAACGGCAAGGAGGATGCGGCCGGCCGCCTGCCATGCGCCATCGGCATCGATGGGGTCGCCGAGAACGACGACGAACTCGTCGCCGCCCACGCGGCCCACGCTGTCGCCCTCACGAGTGACCGCCATGATGCGATCGGTGATCACCTGGAGCACGCGATCACCGGTCGATCGGCCCAGCGCCTCGTTCATTGCCTTGAAGCCATTGATCCCGAAGTGCACGAGTCCGACCTCGGTACCCGCCTGGCGGCCCTGGCGGACGGCGATCCGAAGTCGGTCGCGCAGCAGCGTGGCGTTCGGAAGCTTGGTCAGGGCGTCGAACAGCTCCAGTTGCTTGAGTTGCTCAGCGTTGGCTCTG
>JACDHU010000174.1:0-2958 GCA_013820865.1 Chloroflexota bacterium | reverse complement strand
GCGCTCGGTGATGTCGCGCAGGATGGACAGGTGCCGTCCAGGCAGATGACGTGCGGTCGCGGCAAAATCGACGGCGATCTCCACGCCGTCGGGACGCCGGAAGGTCAATTCGCCGCGTTGCGCCCCTTCCTCGAGGAATTCTGCCCACATCGCGTCGATGGCCCCAGCGTCGGCTCCGGGAAGGAAGTCGTCGATCCGTCGGCCCAGGAGTTCCGCGAGGTTCAGGCCGAACAGTTGACACGCCGCCGGGTTGGCGGCGACGTAGCGCCGATCGTCATCTGCCACCAAGAGTGCGTCCGACGTGCTTTCGACAATCGCCCGCAGCTCATGGTCGCGCGCCGCCACGGTCGTGACGGCGTTCCGCAGCCGATCGAACAGCGCGCCGGTGAGTCCTCCCACTCCGATGTAGAACACCCCACGGATGAGCCACGCGTCCGGGCCTTCGACCTCGCCGGGCAGGGACAGCATCATGGCGACAGGTCCCAACAGCGCCGCCACCAACAACGCGGAGGCGACGCCGCCCCGCCACCCGAAGAGCGTGGCGGCAAGCAGGATCGAGACGTATCCGAGATGGTTGAAGGGCGATGGCGTACCCGCCAGCCGGACCACGACGAAGGCGCCGACGGCCGCGAGCACCACCGCTGCTGCCCCGATCATCGCCTCGTCTAGACTCAGCCGTGGCCTGACGGCCATGGAGACTCCCATTAATGGTTCCGGGTACGCGATCATCGGCCGCTGCGCAGAAACGGCGCAGAGTAAACCGCGCCCGGGACCTTAGAGTGCGTGCACGAAGGCGCGGGCGCATTACGGAATTGTCACGCCGCGCCGGCGGGGCGCGGTACGGCCGGCGCGGCGAGTCAGTTGACCGGGTTCGCCGGCTCGTTCTGACCGCCAGCCCATCCTCGGTTGGTGAACGTAGGGATGAACCGGTATCCCTGGCTGGGCACCGTCTCGATGAAGCGTGGGTGGCGATAGTCGTTCTGGAGCTTGATGCGCAGGCTGCGGACGTGACGATCGACGATGTTGCTCTCGGCCACGAAATCGGTGCCCCACACCGCGTCCAGGATCTCCTCCCGCGAGATAACGCGCCCGCCACGGCTGGCAAGCACGTACAGGAGGCCCTGCTCGATGCCGCTGAGGTGGATGATCGAGCCGCCGGCCCGCACCTCGCGGTTGAGGATGTCGATTTCCATCTCCCCGATCTTGATCGACGGGACCATGGGGCGGTGGATGCCGGATGCGCGGCGAGAGATCACGATCGCTCGCGCCAGCAACTCCTCTGGCGAGAATGGCACCGCCACGATATCGTCGACGCCGAGCTCGAAGGCCTTCAGTTTGGTGGACAGGTCTCCGCGCCGCGTGAGACCGAGGACCGGGACCCTGCTCTGGGCGAGCGTGTTCGAGGCACCGAGGTGCACGAGCAGGTCGCTGCTGTCGTCATGGTCCATGTCGACAATTGCGATGTGGGGCTCCCACACGTCGAGGATGGCCTTGACATCTGCGAAGTTCGCCGCCGCCCGGACGAGAAAGACCCCGTGATTCAGCGTCAGCTCGATGAGGTCCACGACGACGGGCCGGTCGAGCAGAACCAGCGCGCGGCGCGCATCCGCATCAACAGGGCTCGCGGGCGAGATGGTCATCTTGGCACCTCAGCGCGGACGGTCATGTCTCGTGTCGCCTCCAATTGTACTCCCGAATGTCGCGCGATCAAGGTGGTGCCGAACGTCTGGCGCGGGTCGCAGGGTTGATGACGAATCCGTCATGACGGCTAGCGCCGTGGGCGGCATGGTTTACCCCGGCACCGTATCCGGTCCGCGGTTGATCAGTCAATCGCTCATGGCGAGGAGGAGCGACCACGTAGAGGAGGCGAGTTGACGATCACCACCCAACGCGCTGCAAACGTGTGGCGCCCGCGGATCCTGTGCGCCGACGACGACCGCGACATCGGCGCAACCGTTCAGGCCATCCTCGCGGACGAGGGATATGACGTCTCGTGCCTGTTCGAGATCACCGACGATGCGCTTCATCGGGAGATCCGGCGCCTCGAGCCCGATTGCATCCTGCTCGATAGTGCGTCGTCGACCAATTACAACCGTTCGTGGACGGCCGCCGCGTGGATCCGGAACCGCAGGCGAACGGTTCCAGTGGTCATGTTCAGCGCCCACCTCGCGGATAGCTTAGAGGCCGAGGCCAACCTGACGCTCCGCGCCCGAGAGGCTGGCTTTGCGGCGGTGCTCCTCAAGCCCTTCAGCATCGACGAGCTGGTCAGCGCGGTGCGGATTGCCGTGGCTCAGTCAGTCCATGCATAGTTCTGGCGGGGACCCCCTCCAGGCCGCCGGGGTCCGCACTGCGCTCGATGACGAACGAGTCGCCGCCGATGCCGACCAGACGACCGCCGATGCCGACCAGACAGTCTCCGACGACGACGCCTCGGCATCCGACCGTGACCAGGCCAGCTCTGAGGCGGATCAGAGGCTCTCGGATCAGGATCAGGCGGCGGCCGATGAGGAGCATGCGGACGACCCCGAACCCGAGAAGGATGCGTCCTATTTTGAGTCACGGGCAGACCGCGCACGCGTCTCGGAGAAGCGCCATGCGACGCAACTCGACCGCAGCCGGACGGGGATCGAGCGCGACGCCAGCGCCGACTCCCGCGACGCCAATGCCACGCTACGCGACGAGCGGGCGAGTGAACGGGACGCGATGGCGGGAGAGCGCGAGGAGTCCATCGCAGGCCTTGATGCGGACACCGCGCGGAAGTTCGAGCACCTGCGCAGGCAGGCGGCGACGGACCGCGCCGATGCCGCGCGCGATCGCGCGCGAGCCGCTCGGGACCGCGCGGAGGCGGCTCGTGAGCGAGCGCGTTATGAGGCGGAGCTCATGAGGGCCCATGTCGACGATCTGACGGGCGCCTATCGCCGCGAGGTGGGTTGCCTGGCTCTGTCGCACGAGATCGAT
>JACDHU010000173.1 GCA_013820865.1 Chloroflexota bacterium | reverse complement strand
GCTCGCGTCAGGCGAGTGGCTGATCGCCTTTGCGCTCACCGAGGCTGCCGCGGGCAGCGACGTGGCAGCCAACACGATGCGCGCCACGCGCGAGGGCGACAATTATGTTCTCAATGGGTCCAAGCGTTTCATCACGCACGGCAGCATCGCCAACGTGCTCACCGTCTTCGCCCTCAATGATCCGGCGGCGGGCGGTCGCAAGGGGATGAGCGCCTTCATCGTCGAGACCGATACGCCCGGCTTCGCCGCGCCGCGCGTCGAGCACAAGATGGGGATTCGCGGCTCGCCGACCGCGGAGCTGACCTTCGACGACGTGCGCGTGCCGGCCGCGAACCGACTGGGCGAGGAAGGCGAGGGCTTCAAGATCGCCATGGCGACCCTCGACCGCAGCCGGCTGAGCATCGCGGCCCAGGCCGTGGGCATCGCGCAGGGAGCACTGGACGCATCGGTCTCGTATGCGGCGGATCGTCAGCAGTTCGGGCAGCGCGTGGCGGACTTCCAGGGCATTCAATGGATGCTGGCCGACATGGCCAGCCAGACTGAGGCGGCGCGACAGCTGACCTATGCCGCTGCAGCGCGCGTCGACGCCGAGGCACAGGATCTGCCGTACTGGACCAGCAGCGCCAAGCTCGTGGCCGGCGATACGGCTATGCGCGTTACCACCGATGCCGTCCAGGTGTTGGGCGGATACGGCTATATCACCGAGTACCCAGTCGAGCGCATGATGCGGGACGCGAAGATCACGCAGCTCTACGAGGGGACGCAGCAGATTCAACGGCTCATCGTCGCGCGCCAGCTCCTTCAGCGGGCCGGCGTGGCGAAGCGGGGCTGACTCGGGCCAACCCAATGCAGGAGAGAACAAGCGGATCGTGAAGATCGTCGTATGTATCAAACAGGTTCCGGCCACCGGCGCGGACAAGCGCTACGCCGATGACCTGCGCCTCGACCGCGCGGGCGTCGAGGCCATCATCAATCCTCTGGACGAGTACGCCATCGAGCAGGCCCTGCGCCTGGTCGACGACGGCTCGGTCGAGAGCGTGACGTACCTGTCAATGGGCCCCGAGCAGGCCTCCGAGGCATTGCGCCGCGCCCTCGCCATGGGCGGCGACGACGCGGTGCTCGTGACCGATCCGGCACTGGCCGGCGCCGATGAATGGGGGACCGCCAAGGTCCTCGCCGCCGCGCTCGACAAACTGGCGCCCGACGTGGCGCTGATGGGCATGGCCTCTGACGACGCCCGCGGCTCGCTCGTTCCCGGAGCCGTCGCCGCCATGCGCAACCTGCCACTTCTCTCGTACGGAGCAGAGCTCAACGTTGCCGATGGTGCGGCGCGTGTGCGCCGGCTGTCGGCCACCGGCTACGACTGGCTCAGCGCGCCGCTGCCGCTGGTCGCAACCGTGACCGACCAGGTCGGTGAGCCGCGCTACGCCAGCCTCAAGGGCATCATGGCCGCCAAGCGCAAGCCGATGCAGACATGGTCGCTGTCTGACATCGGTTTGTCGGCTGACGACCTCCACGGTGCGGCCCTCACCCGGGTGACCGATACACGGGCGCCGGAGGAGAAGCCACCGACCGAGCGAATCGAAAACCTTCCAGCCGCCGAGGCCGCGACGAAGATCGCGGACTGGCTGACCACGCGAAAGTTGATCTGAGACCGATGAGCAACGACATCCTGTTCCTTGCTGAGTTCACCGGCGGATCGCCGGCCCGATCAGCACTCGAGCTGGCGACCGGCGCCGCCGAACTCGCCTCGCAGTCCGGCGGTTCGGCCGTCGCCCTCGCCTACGGTCCGGGTGCCGCTGATGGTGCCGCGGCGCTGGGCGCGCACGGTGCGACGCGCGCGATCGTGCTTGGTGACGATGATCGCCCGGCCATCGCGTACGCCGCCGCGGTCGTGTCCGCTGCTCGCGACGGCGGCCTGGCGCTCCTGGCTCCGGCCACGCCGAACGGCCGTGACGTTGCGGCGGTCCTGGTCGGCACGCTGGATCTCCCGGCGTTCGGGCCGGTTCGCGCGGCACGTTTCAGCGAAGGAACCATCGAGACTGAGCAGGCCACGCTCCAGGGCAGCGTCATCACCACCTCCTGCCCGGTCGACGGCGCGGCGACACCATCGGTGGTGCTGGTGCTGGCCAATACGTTCACCCCGAACGAGGGTGGATCCGGCAGCGCGGAGGTCAGCCAGGCACCTGCGGCCGAGGACTTGGCCTTCACGCAGGTCACTGTCGCCGAGAGCCATGAAGCCGATGCCAAGGTTGTCAACCTCGAGGAGGCGACGATCATCGTGGCCGGCGGACGCGGCGTCGCCAGCGAGGACGGCTTCGGTCCGCTGCGCGAGCTGGCCAGCGCGCTGGGCGGCGCGGTCGGTGCGTCCCGCGCGGCGGCGGACGCCGGTTGGATCCCGTATCAGCTCCAGATCGGCCAGACCGGCAAGGTCGTCAAGCCCTCGCTCTACATCGGGGCGGGCATCAGCGGAGCCATCCAGCACCGCGTCGGGATGCAGACCGCGGAGCACGTGGTGGCGATCAACAAGGACCCTGATGCGCCCATCGGCGAGTTCGCCGACCTGTTCGTTGTGGGGGACCTATTCCAGATCATCCCGGCGCTGACCGATGAGATTCGGCGGCGTAAGGGCACGTAGGGGTATGGTATTCGGTATGCGCGCATTGTTCAGCGGCCGTCGACGCAGCATCTTCGTACCGGGTCGCGAACTCGGGGCGTATCGCAACGATCTGTTCGAGCGCACGCAGCGCATCGATGCGCGCCTATCCGAGGTGGCCGATGATGTCGAAGCGCTGCGGCGGCGCGCGCTTGACCCCGACGAGACGGTGGAGCGGCTCACGATTCATGAGGAGTCGCTCGACTCCGAGGCCGAGGGATTGCGCGGAATGATGGCGCCCGAGGAGCTTCACGGACTCCACATGGAGTACGAGGCCAATTTGGAGCGGGCGCTGCGTGGTCTGGTGACCGTCGAGCGCGGCTGCGCGATCACGCGCCTCCCGCATCGTCCTCCCGACGACGAAGAGCCGTTCATCTACTACAAGCGAGGGCACGGCAACGTGACCCATGCTCGCCTGCGAATGGCCGAGATCGTCGAGGTCATGCTTCGCTGGGAGCCCGGCAAGCCGGCCGAGGCCAGCGTCACCGCGCGCCTGCACCGCGACGAAGCCTGAAGCGGGGTATCTGGCGGGGTCGCACGCCGCGAACCTGACGATCATGCCGCGGACGGGTAATTCGACGGAAGTGGAACTCCCTGATGGCATATATAGTGCTATGATCGGCGACGGTACCATCACTGGTATAGCCAGCCGCAGGAGATGATCACCGCATGCGATGTCCCCGTTGCGAGCAGACCGGCACGCGCGTCATCGACTCGCGTGACCTTGAGAACGGCAGCACAATACGCCGCCGCCGTGTATGCGAGGCATGCTCGTATCGGTTCACGACCTACGAACGCCCCGAAGGAGCGCGGCTGGTCGTCGTCAAGCGGGATGGCTCACGCCAGGACTTCGACCGGGAGAAGCTGCGCACGGGCCTCCTGAAGGCGCTTCAGAAGCGCCCGGTCACCCTGGATCGGGTCGAAGACGCCGTGGACAGCATCGAGGCGCAGTTGCGCGCCCGCGGCGACGCAGAGATACCATCGACCGAGATCGGACGCCTTGCGACCGATGCGCTGCGCGACCTCGACCAGTTGGCGTACATTCGCTTCGCATCGGTGTATCACGCGTACGACGACATCGAGACGCTCCAGCGCGAGGTCGATCGGCTCATCCGCGGCCGCTCCGAGTGATGGGGCCCGAGTAACATCAGCGCCGCATGATTCTGTCCGACCGTGATATCCGCGCCGAGCTGTCGGCAGGCCGGATCGTCATTGACCCCTTTGCGACCGATGCGGTCCAGCCGTCGAGCGTCGATCTCCATCTCGGCAACCGCTTTCGGGTGTTCCGCAACAACCGCACGGCCGTCATCGACCCGCGCGAGGATCAGCCCGAGTTGACCGAGCTGGTCGAGATCATCGGCGACGAGCCGTTCATTCTGCATCCGGGGGAATTCGTGCTGGGCGCGACCTTCGAGCGCATCGGCCTGCCAGACGACCTCGTCGCCCGATTGGAGGGCAAGAGTTCTTTGGGCCGGTTGGGCCTGCTCATCCACTCGACGGCCGGCTACGTCGACCCGGGTTGGGAGGGCACCCTGACCCTGGAGCTATCCAACGTCGCGAACCTGCCGATCAAGCTGTATGACGGCATGAAGATTGGCCAGGTCAGCTTCCAACGTCTCAGCTCGCCGGTCGAGGTGGGCTATGGGGATGCGCGCATCGGCAGCAAGTACCGCGGACAGACCGATCCCACCGCCAGCCGCTATCACGCCGACTTCAACCGCGGCCGCGTGCACCGATGACGACACCTCTTCATGAGATCAGCGCCGCCCGTCGGTTTGCCGGGGCCGTCAGTGTGCGCGTCATTCGTGCGGGTTGGTTCCGTCCCGACGCAGGCGGCTTCTTCGGCGTCGTGCCAAAGG
>JACDHU010000016.1 GCA_013820865.1 Chloroflexota bacterium | reverse complement strand
ATCCAGCACTGGACCGTGCGGAGCCCGCGCATAACGGAGGGCTGGTCCGTCGCCTCCTAGTAGCGCATCGTGGCGCTTTCAGGGCGAAGCTCGCGGGTCCATTCACCGATGCGGTCCATGCCGGCTCTCACCGTTCCGGCTCGCTGCTCTGGCCGATCCATCGGGTACTGGTCCCGGTCGATGCCGTATTTGCTTGGAGCGGCATGCTAGGCGCAGGCTGCGCCACGGTCAACTACGTGGAGCGTGATCGTCAGCCGATCAACCTCTCGACCGCAACGAACGTTCCGCCCGTGAGCAGGACGGCGACGCCGGCATATACCGCTGCCCGCAGTCCCGTCGGCATCGCGCCGTGCAGCCGCTCACCGGTCGGAGCTTTCCACATGCCACCCAGCGTCGCCACGCCGGTCGGCGGCAGGAAGAAGCCCAGGATGGCGCCGACCGCCAATCCGCCAAGGTGCCCGGTCCAGCTGATGTTCGGCACCAGAAACGTGAACAGCAGCAGGAAGACGAGGTAGCTGCCGATACCGGCCATGACCGATCGCGCCTCGCGTCCGACGACGGTGTGGTGGCGGCGCGAAACCGCGAACAGGAGCCCGACGACCCCGAAGATGGCGCCGGAGGCGCCGGCGGCGAACTGTGCCGGGTCCACCAGGATCGTCAGCACGCTGCCACCGGCGGCGCACAGCAGGTAGATGGCGATGTACTCGATCGGCCCATACATTCGCTCGACAATCGATCCGTACAGGTAGAGCACGTACATATTGAATGCCAGGTGAATCGGCCCAAGGTGGAAGAAGGCACTGGTGAAGATGCGCCACCACTCGCCCGAGGCCACGAAGAACGCGTTGATCAGGTTCTGCTCGCCCAACGGGCCGGTGCTGCCGCCGAAGAACCCGCCCTGGAGCGTGGCGCCGCCACTGAGGACGATATCGATGGCGAATAGCGCCACGCAGATGCCGATGATCGCGTACGTGACGACGGCCATCTGCGAGCCATACGCGCCGCGAGCCTTGTTGAATTGGCGGCGGGCAGCGAAGTCGTGTCCGGTCTCCTTGAGCAGCCAGGCGATCCGGTTGGCGATAGCGCCCCGCTCGGCGGGCGGTGCTCGACGATCCGCCTCGCGATACGACTCGATCGCGGCTTCGAGTTCGCCATCTCGAACGAGCTGCTCGGCAACGCTGCGATGGCCCAGCCAGTCATGCGGCCCACCCGCTCGCGAGGCCGCCTGCCAGGCCGCCATGGCCCCGGGCTCGTCGTCGGCACGATAACGCGCCGCGCCGATCGCCAGCCATGCGTCGCCTGACAGCGCGGGATCCGGATGTCCGGTCAGCGGAGCGAGGATGCGCGTCGCCGCGTCGAGATCGCCGGTATCAAGCAGGCGGCGCCCCTCGGCGAGGCGCAGCGTCGGTTCATCACTCATGAGTCGCGCCGATTATGCGGCACAACGAACGACCGCCGAGAATTGGCACCTCGGCGGTCGTTGCGCTGCCCCTTGGCAGGGGCTTGTCCGGCATGGCGCCGGAGCATGAATGGCGGTGGGCTACTTGATGCGGTGCAGGAACTCGAGCACGTCGTCGTAGCGGAAGCGGCGGTCACCGCGCTTGCAGACTCGGAAGAACGGCAGCTCGCCGCGATCTCCGAGGCGCTTGACGGTGTTCACGTGCAGGTGCAGCATCTCGGCGACCTCGGCCGCCGTGAGCAGCTTCCCGACCTCATTCGTCATCATTGGTGCGTTCCGTCCTCGTGTTGGCACTGTTCACGCGCCGGCGCACCGGGCAGGTGCGGTAGGAACGGCTCGTGGTCGGATAGTACGGTTGCGGTGGCCTCGCGCCGCCCGGTACGTTGTAGGCAATCCAGTGAGTACTTCCGTTCGATGAGCGAAATGAAGATCCCCGAAGAGGTCCGCCGCCTCATCTTCGAGCGGAAGTCCGCACGAGAAGCGCTCGATTGGGAACGGGCCGATGCGCTGCGCGAGCAGATTGCCGCCTTGGGTTGGGAGGTGCAGGACAGCCCCGGTCGCTCGACCGCCCGCCCCGCGATCACCATCGCCGATGCCGTTCCCCCGCCCAGCCTGGACAATCCAGCCAGCGTCGCCCTGTCCCTCCAAGTCGTCGCCGATGACCACCCCGAGGACTTCGCGCGCCTCTTGGCCGGCTTGGCAGCGCATCCGCCGTCCGTCCCATGGGAGCTGATCATCGTCGCCAACGCACCGTCATTCGACCTCGACGAGCCGCTGTCGGCGCTCCACCTGCCGATCGAGCCGACCATCCTGCGCAGCCCGCAGCGGCTGGGATGGGCCGATGCGCGGACCCTCGGCCTGGAACGCTCGCGCGGCGAGATCACCCTCCTGTTGGACACGTCGCTCGAGCCGATCGGCGACTTCTCAACTCCCCTCCTGGCCGCCCTCACGGATCCGGCGGTCGGGATCGCCGGCGGCTGGGGCGTGACCAGTGGCGATGGACGCGAGTTCGTCGACGCGCCGCCGGGCGAGGTCGATGCCATCGAGGGCTACTGCCTCGCCACCCGCCGCGAAGCGCTCCAGGTCGTGCGCGGCTTCGACCATCGGTTTCGCTTCTACCGCAACGCCGATCTCGACTTCAGTTTCGCCGTCCGCGCCGCTGGCTGGCGCGCCATGCGCACCGAAGCGCTGCCGTTCGAGCGCCATGAGCATCGCGGGTACACCTCGCTGCCCGACACCGAGCGGAATCGGCTCAGCAAGCGCAACTTCTATCGGTTTCTCAAGCACTGGGGAGACCGGCGCGACCTGCTCCTTCGCCCGTTTGACCAATGAGAACGCACCGCGTCCACATCTGGCCCTGGCTGCGACGTCCCGGCGCCCGCGTGCTGCCCAACTGGCTTGCCATCACCTTCGGGCACCGCATCTTCGCCTGGCGCCTCATGACAGATGGCGAACTCGCCCACGAGATGGCGCACGTCCGCCAATGGGAGCAGCACGGCTGGCGGTTCCCGATCCTCTACCTCGCCGAGTCGCTGCGCGCACGCCGGTCCGGCAGGCGCTGGTACCACGACAACCGATTCGAGATCGATGCCCGCGAGGCGTCACAGGGAACCATCGCCTGAGCCCTATCGCCGCTGACCCTCGACGCAGGTGCACCCATGTGGGCCGACCACCGCCGAATGTCGCGTACCCGGCGGCAGTACGAACCCGTCACCGGCTTCCAGCTCGACCTCGATGGCGTCTTCGCCCACGATGAACGTGATCGACCCTTCGGCGCACACGAGCAGCTTTGTGTAGGCATGGTCGTGCGCGACGTAGGTGTCTCCCGGACCGTTGCGCCACGCATGGGGCGCACAACCAAGCGCTGTCAGCCGCTCCTCCGCCGCGGCCACGCCAGGGTCGCCGGCCCGCGCCCCCAAAAGTGGCTCGAGCGGTGCTGGAAGCGCCATCACTCGATCAGGAGCACGCTGCGCTGGAGGTGCACGTCACCTTCGAGCCGGGAGATCCCCACGATCCGATCGAGCGGCATCAGCCAGGGCCGGATCTCGGTCATGTAGAACCCGGCGGCATCCATCGACTCGATCTCCGTCGCGAAGGCCGTTTCGATCGCCTCGCGAATGCCGGTCAGGTCCATCCAGGCCACACCGGTGTTCGTGGCACCACCAAGCTCGGTGACCGCGTCGCTGTAGCGCGCCACCGACGCAAGCCCGTCGCTTGGATCGAGCTCCAACACGCGCCCCACGAACGTCTCGCCCAGGCCGATGAGAGCGCGGTCGTCGGTGACCGCGATCTGCACCGCGACGCCCGTCGGGATCGGCAGCATCGGGTCGGGAGGCATGGCGTTGGGGTCCTCCCAGCGGATGGTGGCCACACTGACGGATCCGATCTCGCTCGTCTCGGTGCTGACGCCGCTGGACGGGTCGAGGCCCGCGAGGCTCGCGAACGAGATGAGCTGCGAGAGGCGTCGCTCGGCGGCGGCCATGTCGTTCGGGACCAGCACCATGCCACCGTATGGCTGGCTGCCATCGAAGCCGATGGACACGGCACCGTCGTCGATCCAGCTCACCAGCTCCTCGAGGTCGGCTCCGAGGGCTGCTTCGATCATTGCGACCTGCTCCGCGCCCTCGGGCACGCTGGCGGCGGCCTCCTTCATCGGCTCGATCACGGCGGACAGGGTCAGGCCAAGGTTGCCCGCCTCCGCGTAATAGAGCGTGTCGGCCGGCACTTCAGCCGCCAGGCCGCGATCCTCGTTGGTCACCGCGAACGGGCCGGTCGGCAGATCGGTCGCAACGTCGACGGCCAGGCGATCGCCGCCGGCGGTGAAGGCCATCGCACCGCGGAGGGGCTGGTGCTCGAGCAGTGCGGCGAAGGCCTCGCCCATGGCCGGAGACTGGGACTCTCCCTCGGCGATCGCCGCCGCCATGAGATCGGTGAAGTCGTAGACGCCGAATGCCAGCCAATCGGTTGGCAGCGCATCGGTCAATCGCGTGATCTCACCGACCTCCGCCAGGGTGGTGGTGCCCGTGTCGTGTGCGTCAAGGGCGACAATGATGTCCGCGGCGCTTGGCGCGATCAGCAGTTGATCGTCAGTGAGCGCGTAGGCACCTTCGTCCCCGTCGGCGCGGATGGTGACGCCGTCATGCACCTGCTCGCTGAACGTGGCCTCCGGGTCCGCCTCGGTGATGAGCCGCTCGATCGATGCAGCGGCCGCGGCCGTATCGCTGACGCCGACCAGGATCACCATCGACGGGATCGGGTCATCAGCCAACGCGTCGAGCGGGATGTCCATGACGGCAAGGCCGACGTGCCCGTCGAACCACGGCGCGACATCCGTCGACCAGCTCACGTCGACGGCCTCGTCGGCGAGCATCTCGTCAAGACGCTCGGTCAACTGGGCGTACAGCGGCTGATCCAGGTCAACGCCCTCGATGGGCGGGAAACGGCCAAGCAGCTGGCGCAGGGCGCCATCCTGGTCAGCCGAAGGCTCGAGGCGCATCTCGAAGTAGAACGGCGCACTAGCCGGCACGTACGAGGCGCCGCCGCCGACGGCGGTAGTGCGAGTGGTCAGCAGAAAGCTGCCCAGCGCAAGGCCAATGCTCGCAGCAAGGACGGCAACAAGGCCGATGACGGCAATACGCCACGCCGGCGCAGCGGCGGTGGTGGTGATAGCGGACATGCTCGGGCAGAGCTCCCCTGTCTCGAATCCGGCGCTCGGTGACCGGTCGTCGCGCCTAGCCTACGCTGGACGTCG
This sequence comes from Chloroflexota bacterium, assembly GCA_013820865.1. Lineage (GTDB taxonomy): Bacteria > Chloroflexota > Limnocylindria > QHBO01 > QHBO01 > JACDBZ01. The sequence goes on along the minus strand of JACDHU010000016.1, from coordinate 9,685 downwards.
GTCGACTGCACCGGGACGATCAGATCAGTGGCGTCCGCCCCCATCGACACGACGCTGAAGGCGCTGCGCTAGAGTCGCGATCAGCCCGTAGTGACCTCGAGGTCTGCATGCCCGTCTCCGGTATCGGTGCCGGCATCCTCTCCGCGCTGTCGTTCGGCACCGGTGATTTCGCTGGCGCCGTCGCGTCGCGTCGCGCCGGAGCGCTGCCGGTCGTGGCGGGCGCGCACGGCATCGGTCTGGTCGCGCTGCTCCTGGCTGCGATCGTCATCCGTCCGCCCCTTCCTGACCTCGGCTCGGCCTTGATTGGCCTTTCCGCCGGAGTCGCCGGTGTCGTGGGCCTCGCAGCCCTCTACCGCGGCATGTCGCTGGGCTCCATGGGCCTCGTCACCGCCCTGAGCGGTGCGGGATCGCTGGCCATCCCGCTCACCGTCGGGGCCCTGCTGGGGTCTACCGTTGCGCCTCTGCAACTGCTCGGCGTCGGCTGTGCCGCGGGTGCGGCGGCGGCGGCAAGCGGGGCGTCACGCGGGGAGCTCGGGCGGCAGGCAATCCAGCTGGCGGGGCTGGCCGCGATGGGTTTCGGAGCCTGGTACGTGTTGATCGACCTCGCTGCGCAGGGCGGCGATCCGCTCTGGGCACTTGTCCTGAGCCGCACCGCCTCAGCGGGCATCGCCTTCGCGCTCGCCTACGGCCGGGTCGAGCGGAGCTCATATCCGCTGCGTATTGTCGTCGTGGCGGGGCTGTTCGACGTGGGCGGCAATGCGCTCTATGTCGTTGCGAGCGACCAGATGCCCATCGGGCTGGCGGCGGCCCTGACCGGGCTCTATCCCATCGTCACCATGCTGCTGGCCCGATTCGTCCTCGGCGAGCTCCTGCCGCGGTTGGGCCAGTTCGGCGTCGCCCTGGCACTCCTGGGAATTGTCCTGATCTCCATCGGCGGCTGATCCGATCGTGTTGACGCGATGCGGCGCTGCATCTGCCCGCGACGTATCTATGTATATACGTCGCGGGCACGAGATGAGCGTAAGGCTCCGCGACGACAACAGCTCCAGTAAGCAGCTGGTAAGTGGCCAGTAAGTGGTCATCAGGTTCCATGTGAGCGCGCCCGCACGTCGGTCATCCCTTCCGTCGGCGAGGCGCTCCACAGGAGGCACTCCCATGCTCCGACGCCTGGTTCGACATCCCCTGTTCTGGTCGCCCGTGGCCGCCATGGCCATCCAGTTGGCGCTGGCCACCGCCGTCGCGGCCGCCAGTGGTGGAGCAGACTTCCCCTTCGGCAGATCCTGACGAGCGGCGGCGCTATCATGGGGTGCCCCCCACATCCAGCCGAGTCTGCCCCACCGCATGACCTGGGACCGCGTCGCCATCGTCGAGCACCAACTCGATGAATATCTGACCCTCGCTGAGCCGGTCGTCGCCCGGCTCGGCCCTCGCGCGCACCTCAGGGACGGGGGCGCTCTGACGGCCATTCGAGCCATGGAAGTGTTCGAGGACCAGCTCGCGTCTCGCCAGCTCGATGTCGCCGCGCGGGAGCTGAAGAAGACGGATCGCAGCTTCTACACCATCGGCTCCGCGGGACACGAGAACAACGCGATCGTCGGCGCACGACTGCGGGTGGGTGATCCGGCCTTCCTGCACTATCGGTCCGGTGGCTTTGTCATGGCGCGCGCGCGCCAGTTGGCCGGTAGCTCGCCCGTCATGGACACGCTGCTCGGCGTAGCTGCCTCGAGTGACGATCCGATCGCCCAGGGCCGGCACAAGGTATGGGGCAGCCGCGCGATGTGGATCCCGCCACAGACCAGCACCATCGCCAGCCACCTGCCCAAGGCCATGGGGCTGGCGTTCAGTCTGTCGCGCGCCAAGCGGCTGGGGGTCGCCAGCGGCCTGCCCGCGGATGCCATCGTCGCCTGCTCCTTCGGTGACGCCAGCGCCAACCACTCGACGGCGCTGTCGGCCATCAACACGGCGCGCTACGCGGTGCGCCTGGGCCAGCAGATGCCGCTGCTGCTCGTGTGCGAGGACAACGGCACCGGCATCAGCGTCCCGACGCCCGAGGGCTGGATTGCCGAAACGTTCGGCAACCAGCCGCACCTCCGATATCTCGACGCCGACGGAGAGCTCGACGACGTGTGGGATGCTGTCGGAACGGCCATTGACCACGTTCGGAGCACGCGCCAGCCGGCATTCCTGCACCTGCGCACCGTCCGCCTGTGGGGCCATGCCGGCAGCGACGCCGAGCCCACCTACCGCTCCCTGGCCGAGATCCAGGACGTCGAGGGCCGCGATCCCCTCTTGCGAAACGCCCGCCGCCTGGTTCAGACCGGCGCGGCGACTCCAACTGAACTGCGAGAGCTCGTGGCCGAGACTCGGCAGCGGGTCATGGCCGTGGCCAACGAGGCTGCCAGCCGCCCGCGCCTTCAGACGACCGAGGAGGTGACCGCGCCCCTCGCGCCCTACCATGCCGATCGTGTGGCCGAACGTGCCCGCACGCCGCTGGCCACCACCGAGGAGCGCAGTGCTTCATTCGGGCCGACGCTGCCGGAGGCCGCCACCGCGCCAACGGCACGCACCATGGCCGGATGTCTGAACGCCGCGCTTGCTGATGAACTCCTGCGCCGTCCCGAGCTCCTCTTGTTCGGCCAGGACATCGCGCGCAAGGGCGGCGTCTACAACGTCACCAACGGCCTGCACAAGCGGTTCGGGGCGGCTCGCGTATTTGACACCCTGCTCGACGAGACGAGCATCCTCGGCATCGCGCAGGGTGCCGCGCACATCGGCCTGTTGCCCGTTCCGGAGATCCAATACCTCGCCTACGTCCACAACGCGCTCGACCAGTTGCGCGGGGAGGCGGCGTCACTTCAATTCTTCAGCTCGGGTCAGTTCCGCAACCCGATGGTCGTGCGGGTCGCTGGTCTGGCGTACCAGAAGGGTTTCGGTGGCCACTTTCACAACGACAACTCGGTCGGCGCGCTGCGCGACATTCCGGGACTCGTGCTTGCGGTTCCCGCCCGAGGTGACGATGCCGCGCGCATGCTTCGCGGCGCAGTGGCCATGGCCGCGGAGGACGGCCGGGTGGTCGTATTCCTGGAGCCGATCGCCCTGTATCACGAGAGGGACCTCCACACCGTTGGCGACGGCGGCTGGCTGACCGACTATCCTGCACCACCCGACGTGCTCCTGCCTGGCGAAGTGGGCGTGTACGGCCAGGCCGATGCCGACTTGCTATTGATCAGCTACGCCAACGGGTTGCGCCTCAGCCTCCAGGCCGCACGACGCCTTGCCGATGAGCACGACCTGCGAGTCCGGGTCATCGACCTGCGCTGGCTCAATCCACTCCCGTTCGAGGCCATCCGGGCCCACGCCACCGAAGTCGAGACGGTCGTCGTCATCGACGAGTGTCGTGCCACCGGAGGCGGCGTGGCGGATGCGCTCGTCGCGGACCTCGCTGAGCGGCGCATCGGACGACGGCTCGGATCAGTCCGGGCGGTCGACTCGTTCGTTCCGCTCGGACCGGCCACGGCGGCAGTGCTGGTCGGCGTCGACCAGATTGTGGCAGCGTCGATGCGAGCGGTCGGACGCCGCCGCGAGACCAGCAGGACATCAGCATGAGCCGAGCCGCGGTCGCGTTTCCGGGGCGTGGTTCGTACACGGCCGGCTCGCTCGGATCACTGCCGGGCGCACATCCGTGGGTACGGCGTGCGGAAGAGCTGCGCAGCACCGCCGGCCTCCCCTCACTGGTGGAAATCGACAGCGCGGAGGCGTTCCATCCCGCGATTCACCAGCGAGCGAGCAATGCCTGGCCGCTCACCTTCCTGTGCAGCCTGCTGGACGCCGAGCGCATCGCCGATGACCATGAGGTCGTCGTGGTCGTCGCCAGCTCAACCGGCTGGTACACCGCCCTGGCCGCCTCCGGCGTGCTGGGCTTCGACGACGCCTTCCGCCTGGTGCAGCAGATGGCGCTGGCGGCCGAGGAGCCGCTTCCCGACGGAGCATCCGGTGCCGAGCTCATCTACCCGCTCACCAACGACGCTTGGCAGACCGATCCCGCACGATCGGCTGCCATCGACGCCGCTCTCGCGACTGGCACCGATGACGCCGGGCGCGCGCTCGAACTCGGGTCCTTCGCCGTTGTCGGCGGCACTCGAGACGCGGTGCAGAGGGTAGCCAGCCAGCTGCCGGAGGTGATGCTCGGTGGTCGATCGTTTCCGCTGCGCCTCGCGGGAGACGATGCGTGGCACACAGCCCTTCGCGCGCGTTCGGCGGCGGCGGCCGCCGAGCGGCTGGGATCGCTGTCATGGGACCGACCCAACGTGACCCTGGTGGACGGACGTGGCGCCCGGTTCACGCCGTGGTCGACCGATCCTGAGGCATTGGCCGAGCAAACGCTGAACGGCCAGGCAAATGCGCCGTATGACTTCGCGCGGGGACTCCGCGTAGCGCTGCGCGAGTACGCACCGGATGTCGTCGTGCTGCCCGGCCCGGGGACCTCGCTCGGCGCGGCCTGTGCGCAGCTCATCGTGGCGGAGGGTTATCGTAGACTCCGCAGCCGGGCTGAGTTCGAAACGGCACAGGCCGGGTCCAGCCCAATCCTGCTCTCAATGCGTCGATGATCCAGCGACGCTTCACGCTGCGCGGACCGCTTGACCTTGCCAGCACGCTCGCGCCACTGGCCCACGGACGCGGCGACCGAACCATCCGCATCGGTCCACGGGAGGCATGGCTCGCGATGCGCACGGCGAGCGGTGCGGCGAGCCTGCAGCTGGTGCTTGATGGCGCCGATGCGTTAGAGGTGAGCGCCTGGGGTGACGGTGCCGAGACGGCCATTGACGGCGCTCCAGCCCTGGTTGGAGAGGAAGACGAGCCTGAACGCTTCGTCGCACATCACGGGGTCCTTCGCGACCTCCAGCGCCGCCACTCCGGTCTGCGCCTGCCCCGCAGCCGCCGCGTCTTTCACGCGTTGGTCCCCTCGATCCTCGAGCAGAAGGTCACAGGAACCGAAGCATTCCGTTCGTACGCCGCCCTCCTGCGCGCGTATGGCGAATCCGCGCCCGGTCCCGTCGATCTGCTGCTCCCGCCTGCGCCGGAGACGCTCGCCGGATTGCCGTATCACGCATTCCACCCACTCGGCGTCGAGCGGCGACGCGCTGAGATCATCCGACGCGCGGGTGCTCGTGCGGCCTGGCTCGAGGCCGCAACCTCTTCGGCGGAGGCCACGCAACGGCTGACAGCCCTGGCCGGGATCGGTCCGTGGACGGCGGCCGAAGTGGTGCGCAGCGCATTTGGCGACCCGGACGCGGTGAGCGTGGGCGACTATCACGTGCCGAACAGCGTGGCATGGGCCCTTGCGGGTGAAGCTCGCGCGACCGACGCACGCATGCTCGAACTCCTGGAGCCGTACCGGGGCCAGCGCGGGCGGGTGCAGCGGCTGATCGAGGTTGGCCGGATCACCGCCCCGCGCTACGGGCCGCGCCTTTCGCCGCGCAGGATTGCCGCGATCTGAGGCGCGTCGAAATGCCACGCTCACGATCGCCGCGCGGTTGACAGCGTCGACCCGCTTCCAACATGCTGGATGCACACAACCACTGGGGAGACCCCATGGCCGCTGTCGCGTTCCTGCTCATTCTTGCCATCGGCCCACTGCTCGTGCCGGATCTGCGCGCGGAGCCCGCAATCTGGATCTTCTCCGGCGTCCTGGTCGGTGTCGCCGTACTCCGCGCCTTTACGGGCCGACGGAGCGGCATCGTCACCGCCCGCCAGGTGAAGTACTCGCGATGGTGGGGCTACACGTCGCATGACGGCACGGGCGAGCGCGACATGCGCGAGAAACTGGGCCGGTAGCCGCGCTTCAGATTCTCGGAAGCCATAGCTATTCGGTGAAAGGCTGGCGTCCCCGGCAGGATTTGAACCTGCGACCCGCGGTTTAGAAGACCGCCGCTCTGTCCACTGAGCTACGGGGACCAATCGACAGGATACCGATGGGCGCCCGCCGCGGCCACTGGCGGCTCTGCACCATGGACATCGGATGCGTATACTCGCCGCGTTCGGTTGACGGATTGCGCATCCACGGAGGGACACCGAGACCATGGCTTCACGGCCGACGCCGCGCATCAGCGTGGTGAACGACAATCCCGACTTTCTCGAGCTCATGTCGGCGATCCTCGACGAAGACGCCGGGTACGAGGTCACGCTGTTCAATGGCGACAAGACGTCGATCGACGAACTTGCCGAGTCCCGACCGGACCTGATCATTGTCGACCTCATCCTGGGAGGCGCATCGGGCTGGGAGCTCGTGGTCCTATCTCGCGCCGATGACCGTCTCTCAGGAGTTCCGATCATCATCTGCTCGGCCGATGTGATCGCGCTTCGCCGTCGCGAGGAGGAGTTGGAGCGCATCGGCAGCCTGCACGTGCTGGCCAAGCCGTTCAGCATCGACGAGATCACCGAGCTGGTGGATCGCCTGGTCGGCGTTGGAGCCGGCGCGACCGGTTAGACTGGCGCTCGCATGGCCGACGAACCGATCTTCACCAAGGTCCAGCTCCAGCGCACGCAGATCGATGTCGATCGCGAGCTGCTCCGCGACGAGGACCTCCTCAACGAGGAGCATCTTCGTCGCATGGACCAGGTCCTCCTGCGCCGCAACCTCGATCACGCCCGCATGTTCAGCCGCAAGCTGTCGCTCGAGCTGCAGCAGTACGTCCACCTGTACACGCCCGAGGCCAACGAGTTCCGCCGCCGCATCGAGAAATACTTGGTCATGGAACGCATGATCGAGCGCGAGATGGCCCGCCGCCACACCTACTGAACACACAATAGCCCCGGTCCGCCGAGCACGAACCGGGGCGATGGCCTACCGCAGGGACGGTCTACCCGACCGCTGCCTGCGGCGTCAGACGTGGTGTGGCGGATCCGCGGTGACCATCGGTCTCGCGTTGTTCGGCCATGCCGGCCAGAACGGCGCGCGTCCAGCCGGCCAGGCGTGGCATCTCGAACAGGGAGAAGGTCAATCCGCGTGCCGCAAGCTCGGCGTGATCCCAGCCGTTGAACTCGCGACGGGCGGCCACGCCGCACATCTCGTCGTAGAGTTCGGGCCAGCTCGCCCCTCGTCGACGATGGCAGTAGCGGATGAAGGCGACGACGTCAGGCGGGGGCTGTTCCCCTGACGATGCCGACGGCGCGGTCGCGTCGGACACCGGCGACCGATGGGTCATTCGATGGCACCCTCCCGGGAGTGAACGGATGTGATGATGGCGGTTGCCCTGCGGGCACGATTGCAACGATGCAGGACCGGCGAGGATCGTAGGCGCCGGGACCGGCAGACTGGAAGGGGTATGTCCACCAAAGTTGTCCACAACTTCGCGCCGGTCAGTCGAAACGAGAGAGCCGGAACAGCCCGATGTCGTGCGAGGTCTCGCCGTGCATGGCGAGGTCGGCCATGATCACGCCGACGACGCTGCAGAACTTGTAGCCGTGACCACTGAAGCCGGCCGCCACGCTCACCTGCGGCGCATCGGGCAGTCGATCGATCAGGAAGTGCTCGTCGGGCGAGTTCGTGAACATGCAGGCCTTGAGCATGATCGTGGGGCCGGCCCCATCGGGGAAGTAGCGCTCGGCGAACGAGCGCAGCGCTGCCTCGTCGTCGGGGCGGGTCGAGCGGTCGGGATCGTCGGGGTCCATCGGCTCACGGAAGTGGTGGTACCAGCCGAACTTGAAGCCCGGAACAACGTGCACCGGGAAGCCGTAGTAGCTCCCTTCGGGGACGTCGAGCAGGAAGACCGGAAACCGATCCGGCTCAAACAGCTCCGGGCGGATCGGCTGGAGCCAGGCGAGCACCTGGCGCTCCGGCACGGCCAGCTCGCTCAGCCGCGGCATCAGCTGACGAGCCCAGGCGCCCGCGCATATGACGAGCCGATCGGCCTCGTAGGTCGCTCGGTCGCTGATGACGCGCACCCCACCATCGGCGGTTGCCTCCCATGACGAGACGCCCTCGCGGAATCGCAGGTCCGCCCCGGCCGCAAGGGCGCCGTTGACGTGAGCGAGGATCGTGCGCTCGGCGAGGAGAAATCCGCCATCGGGCTGCCACACCACGCGCGTCGCGGGATCGAGGCCGGCGTAGGCAGGATATCGGCGCCGAAGCTCGGCGGCATCGAGGACCTCGTGCGGAATGTCGTGCAGCTCGGCCGCCTCGAGCGCTCCGCGGAACATCGGCCCATCCTCCGGCCCGCCCTCGATGCTGCCGGTGGTGACGAGGAGCCGCTCGTCCGCATCGGCCTCCAGGTCGTGCCAGAGCTCGTAGCTGCGCCGCAGGAACGGGACGTATGACGGATCCTCGTGATACGCCAGACGGATGATGCGGGTCAGCCCGTGCGAGGATCCGCGCTCGTGCAGGAGGTCGAACTGCTCCAGGCCCAACACGCGCTGACCTCGCCTGGCCAGGTGATAGGCCGATGCCGACCCCATCCCCCCCAAGCCGATGACGATGGAGTCGTACCGCTCGCTCACGTTGGTGAGTTTACGGTCTTCGCTGCCCGAAGCGGGAGGTCACGAGTGCGCCCACGAAACGCAAACGCGGACGACGGTTCGATTGTTGCGCCTAACGCCCATGTGGACGGCAGTAGTCGCCACGGCGTCCCGCGTTGGGACATATGCCGCGCTGGCGGGCATTAGCCGGCAATTGGAGCTCAGATCGTGAACGCGCACGCTCAGAACCGGCAGCGGCTGAAGCGTTTTCGTGGCTAATGCCCGCCACGACGGCATATGACACAACGGGAGCCGACCCGTCGGACTCCGGTGCGCGACGGTCAATCGATCGGGTCGACGATCAGCGTCAGGTTCTCCCGGTCTCGAACGCGGATCCGCTGGTCCGCATCGGCTCCGACGTCGCAGCGCGCCTGCCAGATCTCGCCGCGGACGCGCACGGTGCCGTTCTGCCGGCAATCGGTGACGACCCGCCCGACCGCGCCAATGAGCGTCTCTACCCCCACCTTCGGCGCACCGCGCCGCGACCATTTCCACGTGATCGCCGTCTCAACGACCTCGAGTATCCCCGCGCCGATGATCACCGGCCATTGCCACCCGTCGGGGACCACGAATATGGCGAGCGCGATGCCGATGACCAGGATCATGACGGCATTGTCCGCCCAAAAGCGACGCGGCTGCTAGCGACTGATGGACCGATACTTCCCGATCGGGGTCGCGGCTCAAACCGCTGGCAACGGGGCATCCAGGAAGGTCAATGCGACGTCGCGGACCAGTTCGGTGCGGGCGAGCCCGAAGAAGTGGGTCGTGCCGGGGAACACCGCCAGCTGCGATGCAGGCACGCCCCGAAGTCGCCGTTGACGTCGCCTCCGCGCAACTGCAGGAACCGCACGGCGTGCTCGAGTTTGACCGCGTCGCAGTCGCCCACGGTGAGCAGGGTCGGTGCGGCGATGCCGCGGATGTCGTCATCGGCCCAGCCGGTAAAGCCCTGGTCGAAGGTGCCGAGCTTGTCAAGCAGGCCCTGGAGCCGGTCCGGGTGCGGCGACTTGGCGCGGTACTCCTGCTCCATGGGGGTGCCCGCGATCACATCGACGGTCAACGCTCCCACCGCCTCGGTGTTCTCTGGACGGTCCCCGCCAGGGTCGAACGACACGGAGGAGACGATCAGCTTGCGGACCAGCTCGGGGTGCCGGATCGCCAGGTGCAGTGCCAC
>JACDHU010000172.1 GCA_013820865.1 Chloroflexota bacterium | reverse complement strand
GCTCTCGGCGCCGTCAACATCACCGTGAACAAGAACACCATTCCGTATGACCCCGAGAAGCCGATGGTGGGGAGCGGCGTTCGCGTGGGCACGCCGGCCGTCACTTCCCGCGGCATGCGCGATGCCGAGATGCGCGATATCGCTCAGCTGATCGTGGATGGCATCGCCGCCCGCGATGACGCCGACGCCCAGGCGGACATCCGTCGCCGCGTCGCCTCGATCACCGACCGCTTCCCAGTTCCGGGCCTGCCTGTGACGCGCGTCTCGGCCGACATCCCCGCCTGACCTCGCCCCCCGTTTGCACCGGGGTGCAAACAACTGGCAGGTTGGGCCCGATTCAGCGGCTGCAGCGCCTAGTCTGCCGCTCAATTTGCTCCCAGACGCAAGAATTGGGTACGTATCAGCCCGATCCGGCACCTTCCTGCCAGTTATTTGCGCCGGGGCGCAAGTTGGGCCACCGTCGCCTCACCGCGACTTTGTCCGAGTGGGCCGCAACCCATCCGGCCTCGTCTACTCGGGGGAGCTGCGCCGTTCGGACATATGCCGTCTCCGCGAGCAATAGGCGGGAACGTAGTCCTAGACGAGCGCCGCTCACGCTCAGGACCAGCCCCTCCGGGTCGCATCTGCCGGCTATTGCCGTCGTGGCGGGCGTATGACCCATCGGCGCACGCGGTTGGGACTGATGCCGTCGTGGCGGGCATATGACCCCGCGGTGACCCCGCGGTGACCCCGCGGTGACCCCGCGAGGCACGCATTCGGCCGCCCCCGGCACGCGCGGGCACGAACCCATGCCCTCCGGTATACTCGCGGCGTCCGGCCGCTGTGAGTCGAACCTGAATATGACACAACTGACGCCGCTGGGGCTGCTCAAGATCCTGGCCCAGGTGACCGCGATCATGGTGATTCCCGTGGTGGGAGGCACGGTCGCCGGCATCGTGATCGACTCGAGCCTCGGCACCGCGCCGTTGGCCGTGCTGATCGGGTTGGGGATCGGAACGCTGGTCTCCGTTATCGGAATCTGGATCCTCATCCGCACCGGCGTGCGTAAGGGCTACACCGAGACGAGCAACCGGCATGGCTCATGATTCGCAACGTTCACCCTCGCCGCGTCCGCCGAACTGGGCGCTGGGGATGGACCTTGGCATTCGACTCGGACTCTCGGTGGTCATCGGCCTGGGAGGCGGATTGCTGCTGGACAACTGGCTACAAACGAGCCCGATCTTCACGCTGATCGGGATGGTGCTGGGCATCGGCGCGGCAATGGCGACGATCTGGTCCGTCGCGCGCGATGCCATGAGGAGATAGATGCCCGAAGAAGAAGGCGAGAGCCTGATTCACGTCGCGATCGAAGCCGAGCCGCTGTTCGATATCGGTCCGCTGACGTTCACGAATTCGATGGTCGGGGCGCTGCTCGCATCGGTCCTGCTGCTGCTGGCCGCCTGGTACATCACTCGCCGTTCGTCCCTGATTCCGGGGCGAATGCAGGGTGCGCTCGAGATGCCGATCGAGCTCATGGCCGGCATCATCTCGACGTCGTCGAGCCGGTGGCGCAGCTATGCGGCGCTGATCCTTGGCTTCTTCCTCATCATCCTGACCGCCAACTGGGTCGGCCTGCTGCCCGGCGTCGGGACCATCGGCATCACGCACATTGACGATGCCGGGCACGAGGCGGTCATCCCGCTCATCCGACCCGCATCGGCCGACCTGAACTTCACGCTCGGGCTGGCACTCATCGCCGTGATCATGTTCGTGTACTGGGGAATCAGGGCGAACGGCGGCTGGGGCTACCTGAAGGAGCTCCTGGGCCAGCCGATCTACATGGCCCCGCTCATGTTCCCGATCAACCTGATCAGCGAATTCAGCCGCCTCATCAGTCTCAGCATGCGACTCTTCGGCAACGTCTTCGCCGGCGAGGTTCTTCTGGCCACGATGCTCGCGCTCACCACGGCGGTCGTCTTCGTGCTGCCGCTCGCCTTCTTCGTGCCAGCCATCTTCCTGGGGCTCGAGCTGCTGTTCGGCCTGGTCCAGGCGATGGTCTTCGCTCTGCTGGCCATGACGTACATCAGCACCGCCATCGCGGAGCACCACTCCGGCGGGCATGACGACAACCACGGCGAGGGCGATGCCGCTCACGCCGACCATCCCACCGCGGCGGATGCCGCAACTGCTTAAGGCATGATCAATCGCCTGTTCGAACGAGCAGGCGTCATGACAGGAGGAACGAATCAAGTGGAAGGTGATATCGCCGGTCTCGCTGCCGGACTGGCCATCGGGCTCGGCGCCATTGGCCCCGGCCTCGGTCTCGGCCTCGCGGTCAGCAAGGCCATGGAGGCACTCGGGCGCAACCCGGAGGCGGCGGGCGCGATCTTTGTCCCGTACATCCTGGGCCTGGCCCTCACCGAGGCGATCGGCATCTATGCCCTCGTCATCGGCCTGCTGCTCCTGTTCGCCTAGGTCGACGCTGACACAAGGAGCAGCGCATGCTCGAGTTCTTCAACGCATTCCAGGTTGACCTCCTGAGGCTTGTCTTCCAGGTGGTCAACTTCTTGGTGCTGCTCTACCTGCTGAACCGATTCCTGTTCAAGCCGGTTCTCGGCCGTCTCGACGAGCGCAGCACGAAGATCAGCAAAGGGCTGGAGGACGCCGAAACGGCCGCACGCGACCGTGAGCTTGCCCGCGCCGAGCGCGAGGCGGCCGTGGCCGAGGCGCGCAAGGAGGCGAACGAGATGATCTCGCGCGCCAACAAGATCGCCACTGACACGCGCAACGAGATCCTGACCGAGGCACGCGCGGAGGCCGAGAAGGTCTCGACGCGTGCCCGCGAGGAAATCGTGGGGGAAAAGGACAAGGCCATGGCCGAGATCCGCGGCCAGGTCGCTGAGCTGGCGCTCGCTGCGGCCGGCAAGCTTGTCCGGCGTGAGATGGACGATCCGACCCAGCGCCGCCTCGTCGAGGAGTTCCTCGCCGAGGTCAAGCCAAGCACGAAGCCGAGCAGCTGACCCAGATGGCACGACGCGAGACGGCCGCCCGACGCTATGCCGACGCGGCCTTCGAGATCGGCCGCGCGGACGGCACGCTCGAAGTGTGGGAGCGCGATCTCGCCACCCTGCGCACGGCGCTCGGCGACGAGCAGTTGCGCCGATTGGTCGAGCATCCAGCCGTCCCCTTCGCCGAGAAGGAGAAGGTCCTGCGACAGGTGGCGAAGAACGTGACCGCGGAGCCGCTCAGCATGGCGCTGCTCATGGTGCGGCGCGGCCGGCCCGGAGCGATCGACGCGATGGTCGACCGATTCGCGGAGCTGGTTCGACGAGAGCGCGGCATCTCCCTGGCGGAGGTCCGCACCGCGCGGCCGCTCGACGACGCGCAGCGCACCGCGATCACCCAGCGACTGCGCGAGCTCACGGGCGACAAGATTGAGATGAACGAAGTGGTCGACGACGCGCTGATCGGTGGGATCAGCGTCCGCATCGGCGATCGGCTCTATGACGCAAGCGTGCGCAGCCGCCTCGAGCGATTGCGCGCCCGGCTGACCGCCGTCTAACTCGAAAGGAACTTCATGGCGATTCGATCGGACGAGATCACCTCGATCATCCGCAGCGAGATCAAGGGATTCGACGAGGGCGCTGACGTCAGTGGCGTCGGGACCATCGTCGAGGTGGGCGACGGCATCGCCCAGGTGTACGGGTTGTCCGGCGCGCTGGCGCAGGAGCTGCTCGAGTTCCCGAACGGGATCATGGGCATGGCCTTCAACCTCGAGGAGGAGACGGTCGGCGTCCTGATCCTGGGCGACTACACGAGCCTGTCCGAGGGCGACCAGGTCAAGACGACCGGCCGCATCGTGGAGGTGCCGGTCGGCGAGGCGCTCATCGGTCGCGTGGTGAACCCGCTCGGCGTACCGCTGGACGGCAAGGGACCCATCGAGACGACGAAGACCAATCCCATCGAGCGCATCGCGCCGGGCGTCATCGTGCGCCAGCCGGTGGACACGCCGGTGCAGACCGGCATCAAAGCCATCGACAGCATGATCCCGATCGGCCGCGGCCAGCGTGAGCTGATCATCGGCGACCGGCAGACCGGCAAGACCGCCATCGCGATCGACACGATCATCAACCAGAAGGGGCAGGACCTCATCTGCATCTACGTTGCCATCGGCCAGAAGCAGTCGACGGTGGCGCAGGTGGTGGCGCAGCTGGAAGAGTCGGGCGCCATGGAGCACACGATCGTCGTGTTCGCCGGCGCGTCCGATCCCGCTCCCCTTCAGTACCTGGCGCCGTACGCTGGCGTCGCCATGGGCGAGGAGTTCATGGATGCCGGTAAGGACGCCCTGTGCGTGTATGACGACCTGTCGAAGCACTCCTGGGCGTATCGCCAGGTCTCGCTGCTCATGCGGCGTCCGCCCGGCCGCGAGGCATTCCCCGGCGACATCTTCTACTCGCACTCGCGCCTGCTCGAGCGTGCCGCCCGGCTGAATGAGGAGAACGGCGGCGGGTCGCTGACGGCGTTGCCGATCATCGAGACGCAGGCCGGCGACGTATCGGCCTACATTCCGACCAACGTGATCTCCATCACCGATGGCCAGATCTTCCTTCAATCCGACCTGTTCAACCAGGGCCAGCGC
>JACDHU010000171.1 GCA_013820865.1 Chloroflexota bacterium | reverse complement strand
GCGCGCAGGTTCGCGAATCGTTGCCAGTCGTCGCCGGGCATCTTGCGCAGCAGCGACCCCTTGCCGTGCACCACCTCGTCATGCGACAGCGGGAGGACGAAATGCTCGGTGCCGGCATACAGGCCGCGGAAGGTCAGGCGGTCATGGTGATAGCGCCGATGCACCGGGTCCTCGGCAAAGTACTCGAGCGTGTCGTGCATCCAGCCCATGTCCCATTTGAAGCCGAAGCCGATGCCGCCGAGGTGTACCGGTCGCGTGATGCCGGGAAAGGAGGTCGACTCTTCCGCGATGGTCACTGCGCCGGGGAATCGGCCGTACACGCGCTGGTTCATCTCGCGCAGAAAGGCCATCGCCTCCAGATTCTCGCGGCCGCCGTGGACGTTCGGCGTCCACTCGCCGACCTTGCGTGAGTAGTCGAGATAGAGCATCGAGGCCACGGCGTCCACCCGCAGCCCATCGATGTGATAGCGCTCCAGCCAGAACAAAGCGTTGCTGACCAGGAAGTTGCGGACCTCGGCGCGGCCGAAGTCGAAGATCAGCGTGCCCCAGTCGGGATGCTCGCCGCGCTGTGGATCGGCGTGCTCGTACAGCGCGGTGCCGTCGAAGCGGCGCAGAGCGAAGTCATCAGTCGGAAAGTGAGCCGGCACCCAGTCCACGAGCACCCCGATCCCGGCGTTGTGCAGGGCGTCAACGAGTGCGGCGAAGTCGTCGGGGTTGCCGAATCGCGAGGTCGGCGCGAAGTAGCCGGTGACCTGGTAGCCCCAGGAGCCATCGAACGGATGCTCCGCCACCGGCAGCAGCTCGACGTGGGTGAAGCCGAAGCGCCGGCAGTGCTCGACCAGCTTCTCGGCCGCATGGCGGTATCCGAGCCACGAGCCATCGGAATTGCGCATCCAGGAGCCGAGATGCACCTCGGTGGCCGCCATCGGCGACGTGTACGCATTGCGCGCGTCGCGTTGCTGCATCCAGTCCGCATCGGTCCATGGATAGACCGATGAGTCCCAGACGCGCGACGCCGTCTCCGGTCGGACCTGCATGGCGAAGGCGAAGGGGTCGGCCTTGAGGCGCAGCTTGCCATCCGCGCCCAGGATCTCGAACTTGTAGAGCTCGCCCTGGCCGATGCCGGGGATGAAGAGTTCCCAGACGCCGGAGGCGCCCATCGAGCGCATCGGCAGCAGGCGCCCGTCCCAGCGATCGAAGTCGCCGACGATGCGCACGCTCCGGGCGTTCGGCGCCCAGACGGCGAAGCTCACGCCCGCCACCCCTTCGTGGGAGCGTGGGTGGGCGCCGAGGACGTCGTACAGGCGCTCGTGCGTCCCCTCGCCGATGAGGTGCAGATCGACGTCACCGAGCGTCGGCCCGAACCGATACGGGTCCTCCCGCTCCCAGGTCTCGCCGTCGGCAAAGGTGAAGCGGGTGCGGTAGGGCATGACTTCTGGGATCTGCGCCGCCCACAGACCGTCGCCCAGCGGCTGCATCTGTGTCGTGGTGCCGTCGGCGGCCACCAGCTCGGCGGCCTTAGCGTCCGGATGGAAGGCACGGACGACCGTGCCGTCCGCGGCGGGGTGGGCGCCAAGAATCGCGTGTGGGTCGTGATGCTCGCCGCGCACCAGGCGGCTGATCTCCTCTGGGGCCGGGGCGAGCGCGGATGTCGTCATTGGGCTAACCATACGCGCCCGGCTCGCCGCAAGATGCGTGCGAGGCGGACAGTCAGCGCTCGAACGGGTCTGGCAGGGACCTGCGTGGTAGGGTAACGCCGCGTTCGGGTGTCCCCGCGCGCACCGTATCAGTCAATCATTTGCGTCCGCCGGCAGGCGATGAAGCGCATTCGCGAGAGGGAATTTGGGACTCTTCGACGGCCTGCTCGGCCTCCTCAGCCACGACGTCGGGATCGACCTCGGCACGGCGAACACCCTCGTGACCGTCCGCAACCGCGGGATCGTCATCAGCGAGCCCAGTGTGGTTGCCATGGACACGCGGACGAAGCGGGTGCTCGCCATCGGCGCCGAGGCGAAGCGCATGGTCGGCCGCACGCCAGCGAGCATCGTGGCGATTCGTCCATTGCGAGACGGCGTCATCAGCGACTTCGACGTGACCGAGCAGATGATTCGGTACTTCATCAACAAGGTGCATGACCGATACGCCCGCATCCCGCGGCCGCGCGTCCTGGTCGGTATCCCGTCGGGCGTGACCGAGGTCGAGAAACGCGCCGTCCGTGATGCGACCATCAACGCCGGAGCTCGCTGGGCTCGCCTGATCGAAGAACCGATGGCCGCTGCCATCGGTGCCGGCCTGCCGGTGTCCGAGCCGAGCGGCTCACTGATTGTCGACATCGGTGGCGGCACCACCGAAGTCGCCGTTGTGAGCCTTGGCGGGATCGTCGTCAGCCGCAGCATTCGCATCGGCGGCGACGAGATGGACACCGATATCGTCAGCTTCGCGCGGCGCGAATACAACCTGCTGATGGGCGAGCGGACGGCGGAGGACATCAAGATCGCGGTCGGATCGGCCTATCCGACGGACGAGGACAAACGAACGACCACATTCCGCGGGCGCGACCTCCTGACCGGGCTGCCGCGAAGCGTCGAGGTCGGCAGCGATCAGATTCGCGAGGCCCTCGAGCCGTCGATCGTGCAGATCGTGGAGGCCATCAAGGAGACGATCGAGGAGACGCCGCCGGAGCTCGTCGCCGACATCATGGACCAGGGAATCGTGTTGGCCGGCGGGGGCGCGCTGCTGGTCGGGCTCGATCGGCGGGTGGCGGAAGCGACCCAGATGCCCGTGCATATCGCCGATGACCCGCTGACCTGCGTCGTGCGCGGCACCGGTCGCGTGCTCGAGGAGCTCGACACGCTCGAGCGGGTGCTCGTCAGCGAGCAGTTCACCCGCGCGCCGCGCTGAGCCGATACGGACCGATGTACGGGCCGACCAGCCCGAACCGCCGGACCCGGGCCGGGCTGTGGTTCGCCGGGTTCACGATCGTATGCCTGCTCATGCTGCTTGCCAGCTCGACCGAGCCCGCTCGCACCCTCCAGCAGGTCACGACGCGCGCGCTGGACCCGGTGCGGCAAACCCTGAGCGGCATCGGCTCCGGGGTGGTGGGCCTGTTCGGGGCGATCGGCGAGATCGATCGGCTGCGTAGCCAGAACTCCGAGCTGCGGACCGCGCTGGCCGGGGCCGAACAGCGCATCGCCGAGCTGAACGAGGCGGCGCGCGAGAACGATGAGCTGCGGCAGTTGCTCGGTATTGGCGAGGCACTCGACATGGACCTGCTGCCGGTCCGCGTCGTCAGCCGCGAGCCGTCGAACTTCGCGTGGGAGGTCGGCGTCGATGCGGGCACCGATCACGGGGTGCGCGAAGGCATGCCGGTCGTCGGCAATGCGGATGGGGCCGGGGCATTGGCCGGCATAGTCGTCGAAGTGACTGATGACACGGCACGCGTGCGATTCATCATCGACACGCGCTCGGTCGTGATTGCTCTCGACCAGGCCAGCCGAGCACTGGGCGAGGTGCGCGGCCAGCCGGGGGGCCAGCTCGTGATGACCAATGTGCCGGTGACAGAATCGGTCGAAGTTGGCGCAACCATCGTCAGTGCCGGCCTCACGATGGGTTCCGAGGCCAGCGGTTATCCCGGGGGCCTGCTCATCGGTCAGGTGCAGGCGGTCGAAGAGGACGCCAACGCCCTGACCCAGACCGCCTTTGTACGTCCGGCCTTTGACGTCGCGTCGGCGGAGCGCCTGCTGATTGTGATCGACTTCAGCCAGGGCTGACTGGTGCGCCAGGCACATGGTCCTGGGGTCCGGGCGACCGAGCGGACCATCGCGCCATAGGCTCACGGCCGGCGCGCGCATAGGGTGAGGACCAATCGGCCACCACTGCCAGGAGCTCTCCATTGCCTTTCCGCGCGCGTGCCCTCGCCCTTTCATTCGGCTTTGCCATCACCATCCTGCTCGGCGCGCTGCCCGGCATGGCTCCGGAACCGGCTGCGGCCGCGGGCAAGAAGGTCGCCATCATCGTCGGCCCGACCGGCATCACCGACTCCCACTATCAGCCGTGGGCCGAGGACCTGGCCGACACGGCACGCGCTGCCGGAGCGACCGTTGACCTGCGCTACTGCGCGACTCCGGCCGAGGCAAAGTTGGCCGCCAACGGCGCGAACATCATCGTCTACTTCGGCCACGGCAACGGGTTCCCGAACCCGTACTCGTCCACGAAGTATCCCGACAGGGTGAACGGCTGGGGCCTGCGGCACCCGGACAAGACCTGGGACGGCAAGAGCTGCCGTGACAGCGTGCTGCAGTACTACGGCGAGGCGCATCTGACCGGAGCGAGCACCACCAACGGCTGGGGCACCGGAGGCATCACGCCCGCGGCGAACTTCGTGATGGTGTACTCGAATGCGTGCTACGCGCCGGGCGCGGGCGAGTCCCGACCCGCCCCTGCCGAATCGGTCGCGCTCGACCGGGTCGCCAACTACAGCGGACCGATCCTCAGCCTGGGCGGAACGTACTTCGCCACCGACCTGGGCTCGGCGAAGATCGTCGACCTCATCCTCCGCAACCCGAACGAGAGCTTCGGACGGATCTTCGAGCAGGGCACCGGTTTCGATGCCTCGGCGCT
>JACDHU010000170.1 GCA_013820865.1 Chloroflexota bacterium | reverse complement strand
CACGGCAGCTCCCATGGCGGCACCGGCGATCATGCCCTCGGTCAGCGGTGTGTCGAGCACGCGCTTATCACCGTACTTGGCCCAGAGTCCTTCGGTGGCGCCGAAGACGCCGCCCTTCTTGCCCACGTCTTCGCCGAGGATCATGACGCGTTCGTCGCGCTCCATCTCCTCGTCCATGGCGATGCGAATCGACTCGAGAATGTTGAGCTCGGGCATGTCAGTGACCCTCCGTGCCGCTCAGGGACTCCATCGCGGTCGCGGTTCCGCCGCCTGGGATGGGATCGGCATACACGCGCTCGTGGGCGTCAGCGGTGGTCGGCTCCGGCCGGGCGTCAGCTCGCTTGTTGGCATCGTTCACCTCGGCCTTGATCTCCGTCCTGATCTGCTCGTCAAGCTCGTCGGTGAGTACGCCGATGGCGCGCAGCTCGTCGGCGAACATCGGGATCGGGTCCCGCTCCTTGAGCTGATCGACCTCGGCGGGATCGCGGTAGCGGCGCTGGTCGTCATCGGACGAATGAGAGGTCAGGCGAACGACGTTGGCCTCGATCAGGGTGGGGCCGTCGCCTCGCACCGCGCGGTCGTGCGCCTCTCTGGCGGCGGCGTAGCAGGCCAGCACATCCCCGCCGTCGACCGTCACGCCCGGCATGCCGTAGCCGGCCGCGCGTGCCGCGACGGAGCCGCCGGCCACCTGGCGGTCGAGCGGAACGCTGATCGCGTAGCCGTTGTTCTCGCACACGAAGATGACGGGCAGCTTGTGAACTCCGGCGAAGTTCATGGCCTCGTGGATCTCGCCCTGGTTGGCTGTGCCCTCGCCGAACTGGGTCATGGCGACGACGTCATCGCCCTTGACCCAGGCGCCCATGGCGATGCCGACCGCATGGAGCACCTGCGTGCCGACCGGACTGGACAGGGACACGATGTTGTACGGCGCGCCCCCGTAGTGGCCCGGCATCTGCCGCCCGCCGGAGCTGACGTCGTCGCCTTTGGCCAGGTGGGCGGAGATGATGTCCTCGGCCGTCATCCCGAACGTCATGGCGCTGGCAATGGACCGATAGAACGGCGCCATCCAGTCTTGACCAGAGCGCATCGGCCACGAGGTTGCGACCTGCGCGCCTTCGTGTCCCTGGCCACTGATGATGAAGGCGATCTTGCCGGCGCGCTGCATGAGCCACATGCGCTCATCGACCGCACGGGCCAGCAGCATGGCGCGGTACATGCCCAGTACGTCGTCGTCGCTGAGGCCCAGCTCGGCGTGCCGTGGCTTGGTATCGGTCTCGGCCATCGGTGCTTCTCTCCTCAGACGTGGATCGGCGCGCCGTCGACCGCCAGGGCGGCCTCGGGGAGCACCTCGGGCAGGGTTGGGTGGGCGTGGACGCTCATGGCGATCTCCGCCGCGGTGCCCTCCACCATCTGCGCGAACGTCGGTTCCGCGATGAGGTCCCCGGCGTGCGGCCCGATGATGTGCGTGCCGAGCAGGCGACCGGTCTTCGCATCCGCGACGAGCTTCGCGAACCCGTCGATCTCGCCGACGATGGTCGCCTTCCCGAGTGCTCGGAAGGGGAAGGAACCCGTGTTGACCTCGTGACCGGCGGCCTTCGCCTCTTCCTCGCTCAGGCCGACCGATGCGATCTGCGGCCGGCAGAACGTGACGCGCGGCATCAGCTCCATGCGAACCGGCTCCGGGTCGTGGCCGGCAAGGTGCTCGACCGCCACCACCGCCTCGTGGCTGGCGACGTGCGCCAGGGCAAAGCCGGGAACGATGTCGCCGATGGCGTACATCTCTGCGGCACCGGTGCGCATGAACTCGTCGACCTTGACGTAGCCGCGCTCGAGCTCGACGCCGTCGAGGCTTTCAAGGCCGATGTCCTCAGTCAGCGGCCGCCGGCCGACCGCTACCAGGATGATGTCGGTGGTCACATCCGTTCGCTTGTCACCTTCGCGCGCCGCGATCTGGAAGCTGATCTCGTGGTCATCCTTGCGGATGGTCTCGGTGTCGATGGTCGAGGCCGCGTGGATGGTGATGCCGCGCTTCTTGAAGAGACGGTTGAGCTCCTTGCCGATCTCGGGATCCTCCAGCGGCACGATTCGGTCGGCGAACTCGACGAGCGTGACCTCGGAGCCGAAGTCGCGGTACATGCTGGCCCATTCGACGCCGATGGCGCCGGCGCCCACGATCGTCACCCGTCCGGGGACGTCATTGCGCTCGAGCGCCTCGTCACTGGTGATGATGAGTCGGCCGTCGGGCTCGAGGCCGGGCAGCGAACGTGGCGCGCTGCCGGTTGCCAGGATCAGATGGTCGGCGCTGGCCTCGACGCCTCCAGAATCGCCGCCCGACACGCGGACACTCGTCGACCCGGTGAGGATGCCGTTTCCGTACAGCACCGTGATCTCATTCTTCTTCATCAGGAACTCGACGCCCGACACGTGCTTGTCGATGACGGCATCGCGCCGCTTCCCCAGCGCACCGTAGTCGAGGCTCACGCCGTCGCTGCCGGCCAAGCCGAACTCGGCTCCCTGCGCGCGCACGCGGTGGAGGAGGTCGGCGGTTTCGAGCAGGGCCTTCGAGGGGATGCAGCCGCGGTTGAGGCAGGTGCCACCGAGCTTGTCCCGCTCGATCAGCCCGACCGATAGGCCGAGCTGCGCGGCACGGATGGCACCCACGTAACTCATGCCGCCGCCGAGGATGAGCAGGTCGAAGCGTTGCGGGTCGGCCATGGGTCTCCTGTTGCTATGTGGTGGCCGCCGCGACGGTCGCGGCAGTCGTCGCGGTGTCGAGGCCGCGCCCTTCATGATCGGTCATTCGGCGGCGCCAATCGTCGGGAACCGGCATGGGCCGGGCGGTCGAATAGTCGTAGGTCACCAGCACCGTCTGCACATCGCCGACCAGGCGGTCATCAATGCCTGCGGTCATGCGATGGCTCATGGCGAAGCTGGTGCGGCCGATGCGGTCGACTCTGCTGCCCACCACCACGTCTTCGCCGAATTCGATCGGCGACCGGAAGTCCAGCTCAACGCGAGCCAGGATCAGCGGCAGGCGGTCGAAGCCGGTGTCCGGCTCGAGGACGTCGAGCAGGTAGCGGATCCTCGCCAGCTCGACGTAGCTGAAGAAGACCGCGTTGTTCACATGCCCGAAGGCATCGATGTCGCGGAAGCGCACCTGCAGGGACGTGCGGTGGCGGTGGTCATCGGTCACGGGTCACATTCTAGCGGCGCCCTGCTGTGCGCCGGGCGTATATACGTATATACGCTCAGGCGGTTGGCATCACGCGTCAGCTGGAGCCAGCGACGGTTCCTGCCTGACTCAGGACATCCGGATCCGCTGTCACAAGCGAAAGGTCCATGCTTGAAGCAAGCGCGGCGGATCGTGCCTGATCTGCCGTGAGGCCGCGCGCGATCCATCCTGCCACCTCGGCAATCGGTGGCTCGTGAAGCTCGAAGTCCAGGCGATCCAGCTCAGATGCCACGCGGATCAGCCGATCTCGCTCCCATGTGCCAGAAGCGGCGAGGGTAGCGAGTACCGATTCGGTGAGCTGGCGATGCGCGACCACCGTGAGGAGCCCCTGCTCGTACTCGGTTCGCAGGCGATTGCGGCCACCTCCTGGGCCGAACCAGGAAATCAGTCCGGTGGCATCCAGGACGACGCGTTTCACGGCTGCGCGTCACCGAGGAGTGCGTCGAGGGCGATAAGGGCAGCGCGAACAGTGGGGTTCTTTCCGGGTCCCACGGCAGCCTGCAGGTCGCGCTCAGCAAGTTGCGCCAGGTAGGCACTCCGGGTCATTCCCTGGCGCGATCGTGCCTGATCGACGCGCGCCAAGAGCCGTTCGTCAATGGATATCAGCACGCGCTTGGCTGTCATGGCTGGGAGTATATATGTATATACGCTAGACGGCCTCGCCGATGCGGCCGAGCAGGCCAGCCAACAGTGCCGTCCGCGGAGCCACGCTGTCGAGGTCGAGCCACTCGTCCACCGAGTGGTCGTCACCGCCGACCGGTCCCAGCCCATCCAGCGTGGGCACCCCGAGCGCGGCCGTCGTGTTGGCGTCCGAGGCGCCGCCGGTGGCGGCATCGGTCAATGTGAAGCCAAGCTCCCCGGCGATCGTCGTTGCCAGCGCCACCAGTCGTGTTGAAGCCGGCGATTTCTCCATCGGCGGATGGCCGGCGATGCGCTCGAGGTCGAGTTCGATCCCTTCGATGGTCGGCGTGTTGGCCAGACGCTCGACCTCGGCCGCCGCTTCGTTGAAGGCATCGACGGTTGCGGCGCGCACGTCGATCTCGAGCTCACATCGCTCCGCCACGACGTTGGGACGGGTCCCGCCCCGAATGACTCCGGCATTGACCGTCACGCTCGGCCAGCGACCGTTGAGCGCATGGAGGGCAATGACCTGGTTCGCCGCTTCGAGGATGGCCGAGCGCCCCTTCTCCGGCTCGACGCCCGCGTGCGCCGCACGCCCGACCAGCGACATGCGGTAATCGGCGATGCCCTTGCGAGCGCTCACAATGTCGCCGTTGGCGCGGGCGCACTCCAGCACGAGCGCGGCCTTGTGTGACGCCGCCAGCTCGCGGATGAACGGCGTGCTGAATGGCGAGCCGATCTCCTCGTCGGGGTTCGCCACGAAGGTCAG
>JACDHU010000169.1 GCA_013820865.1 Chloroflexota bacterium | reverse complement strand
ATCGACCAGATTCTCGAGGCTGCTGAGCGACTGCGAACCGCAGGGGAGCGGACGGCCCTGGCGACCGTAGTCTCCGTCCGAGGATCGTCATACCGACGACCGGGTGCGCGCCTGCTGGTTCCCGAGCACGGCTCGCCCATCGGCCTCATCAGCGGTGGTTGCCTGGAGGAGGAGGCGGCACGGCTGGCTCGGCGGGCGTTGGAGCTCGACGCGCCCGTGCTCGTGACCATTGATCATTCGGCGGAGGGTGATGACCTGTGGGGCATGGGGCTCGGATGCCGCGGCGTGATCGAGCTGCTCGCGGAGCCGTCCGGCATGGCGGCGCAGACTCTCGAAGCCCTGTCGGCGGCATGGCACGAAGGTCGGACGAGCTACCTGCTCACGACCCTGGATGGGGAACGTCGAAGCCTCTCTGCCTCCGAAGCTGATGCGCTGGGGGAGCGAGCGACTCTGGCCGTGGCAAACGGCCGCCCGACCTTGATCGGCGATGTGGTGTTCGACCCCATCCTCCCGCCGCTGCACCTGGTCGTGTGCGGTGCCGGTCCCGATGCTGCCCCGCTCGTTGCGGCCGGAGTCCGGTTGGGCTGGCGCGTTGACGTGGTGGATCCGCGTCGCTCGTTCCTGGTGCCCGAGCACTTTCCGGGAGCTCGGCTCCTTGATGGCGATCCAGTCATCGCCGCCGAGGCAGCGGGGGCTGGTGAGCGGAGCGCGGTCGTGATAATGAGCCATGACTACCTGCGTGACGCGGCGTTCCTCGCGAGCTTCCTCGGCCGGGAGGTCGCCTATCTGGGGGTGGTTGGCCCCAGAGATCGCACTGAGCGCCTGTTGGCCGAGCTCGAGGTGACGCCCACCGAGTCAGATCTGGCGCTCATGCATGCACCGGCTGGGCTGGACATCGGGGCAGATGGAGCCGAACAAGTCGCTGCGGCGATCACGGCGGAGATCCTCACAGTGCTCCACCGCCGCGGTGGCGGCTCTCTGCGCGATCTTGACCGGCCGATCCACGGCTGATCAGCCGCCGATGAAGCTCATCTCCACCTTCGGCAGGTCCACCGTATCAAGCGTGCGGAGCTCCGAATAGCGGTCCGAGCGGCCGGTCCAGATGACGCGCAGTGCATCGGTCAGTGACGTCTCGTCGACGCCTGAGCGTAAGAGGTCGCGCAGATCGTGGCCGGCGGTGGCGAACAGGCAGGTGTACAGGGAGCCATCGGCCGAGAGGCGCGCCCGTGTGCAATCGCCACAGAACGGCTGAGTCACGCTTGTGATGACGCCGATCTCGCCCGCGCCGTCTCGATACCGATAACGCTGCGCGACCTCGCCGCGGTAGTCGGCATCGACCGGCTCGAGCGGCCATCGGGCATTGATCGTCGCGACTACCTCGGCCGCGGGAACCACGTCGTCGAGGCGCCAGCCATTGCTATGGCCGACGTCCATGAACTCGATAAAGCGGATGGAATGGCCCGAGCCGCGAAAGTGATCGGCGAGCTGATCGATGGCGTGCTCATTGATGCCGCGCCGGATGACGGTGTTGATCTTGATCGGTCCCAGGCCGGCCACTTCGGCGGCCGCGATGCCGTCGAGCACGCGCGCGACCGGAAATCCGACGTCGTTCATGCGCATGAAGGTCTCGTCGTCGAGCGCGTCGAGGCTGACGGTGAGTCGATGCAGACCCGCATCGGCCAGTGCCTGTGCCTTGCCGGCCAGGAGGGAGGCGTTCGTCGTCAGCGTGAGATCGTCGATGCCCTCGATGCCAGACAGTGCTGCAACCAGCTCCTCGAGGTTGCGGCGCACCAGTGGCTCGCCACCGGTGAGGCGCACCTTGCGCACACCGACCGCCACCGCGGCTCGGACGACGCGCTCGATCTCCTGGAAGGTCAGGACGTCGGTGCGTGGCAGGAAGGCATGGTCCGGTCCGAAGACTTCCTTGGGCATGCAGTAGCCGCAACGGAAGTTGCATCGGTCGGTGACGCTGATGCGGAGGTCGCGCATCGGCCGGCCAAGGGTGTCGAGCGTGGTGAGCGGTGCGGTCATGAGTGAATGATCGTCGCAGCGTTCGAGCTAACGCGCAACGACGTCACGCCACTCCTGATGCCAACGCGCAGGTTGCACCCGGTATGCACCCGGTTGCACTCGATCGCACCCGGTTTCACCCGGTGCGACTAAATGCGAGGGAGGGTCCGCTCCACCGTCCTCTGTGTCACCGGGTGCCACTCCTGACGTGTGAGCTCGCCGTCCTTCGGTTTTAGTCTCGTCCGGTGCAACCGGGTGCACAGACCGACGCCCGGCTACAGGGTGAACAGCTTTTCCACGCCGATGGCGCCACCGAGCAGCACCCCGGTCGCGCCGCCAGCCAGGAGCGCCACGCGTGAGGCGACCGCCTCGCAGCGCGGGAGGCGAGCGCCGCCAAGTCCCAGTCCGAGCCCAAGGGCGCCGCCGAGGAGCAGGACGCCCGCGACGCCGGTCACCGGGTCGAACAGCGTCGTCACCGTCCCCACAACGATCCGCTCCTCGCCGAGCGCAAAGGCGAAGCGCTGGCGAGACACCTCCTCGCCGCTCGATGACATGATGCGGACGCTCGTGTCCCATTGGCTGCTCGCGGGCAGGACCACCGCGTCGGCGGTCCAATCGATGGTGCCGTCCTCGGCGCCCGCACCCATGCCTCCCATGGAATCGTGGTCCATGTCCTCGAGCGAGAGGGATACCAGGTTGGTTGTCCCGTCCACCACGTTGTCGAGCCCGAGCTCGAGCCCACCGATTCCGGACATCTCGGCGATGGTCGTCACCACGATCCGGTTGACCCCGGGCCGCCCGGGGACGATCTCCATGCTCAGGCCTGGCGCGATCTCGCCGAATGCGTCGGGAATCGGTCCGACGGCGACTCCGGCGACATCGTCGACCGGCGGCGTCGTGGCCAGCGCCGCTGTCAACAGCAGCACCACGGCAACCGTCATGACCTCCACCTTCACGCGTGACCGCAGG
This sequence comes from Chloroflexota bacterium, assembly GCA_013820865.1. Lineage (GTDB taxonomy): Bacteria > Chloroflexota > Limnocylindria > QHBO01 > QHBO01 > JACDBZ01. The sequence goes on along the minus strand of JACDHU010000169.1, from coordinate 1,652 downwards.
CTGCCAAGCCAGCCGAGCATGCGCCCGCCATCGAAGTAGTTCATTCCACCCAGTGCCATGGCGCCGATGGCGAACGCCGACTTGATGATCAGCGTGCGCCCGTACTCGGTCTCGACGGTGAGGAGTGTTCCGGTCTGCGTCCACGCGGTATACACGCCGGTCAGTCCGACGAGGCCAACCGACACGAGCGCCAGGGCCGACAGGCGAGGAACGATCGCACTCATCTGGGGCTGATCCCCAGTCGTCAGGAGCGAAGGACGAACGAAGAGCGCCAGCAGGGCGCCGATGCCGCCGATCCAAACCGCGGCTCCAGCCACGTGCACGATCGCCACGAACAGTGGCAGCGGATCGGGTAGGGCGGCCGTGTGTCCCGAAGCGACGAGCAGGACGATGCCGGCAAGCCCGGCGGCCGCGGCGACGCCGCTCGCGATGCGCGCGGAGACGAGCAGAAGAGCCACTCCTCCCAGCGCGGCGACGACGGAGCGCGCCAACTGGAGGCCGCCGTTGCGTGTGCCGATGAGGTAGTCAACGACCGAGCCCGCTTCGAGTGCCGCGAAGACGGCAACGATGAGGGTTGCGCCGGCCGAGACAAAGAGACCCAGGGCGAGAAGCCGCCTCAGAGCGTGCGGCATCGGCCCATTCCGGATCACGACGCGGTGGAAGACGGCGACGCCGAGAGCCGCCAGCAGGCCGATATAGGTCAGCCAGCGGCCGATGACGCCGGGCGCATCGGTCTCGGTATGGGTCATGTCGGTCGATGCGGGCAGGGCGCCAGTTCCCGCTCCGATGCCGAAACTGAAAACGCCCTCGGCGGTGTGGCCGTCGACCGCCGACAGTGTGCGCCACGTTACGGAATAGACGCCCTCGGGAAGATCAAGATCGCCGACGACGAGGGCGAAAGCGTCCTCCGGATCGATCTCGCCCACGCGCTCGAGTGCCGTCTCGCCGTCGAGTGAGCGCAGGTCGAGCGAGGTGACCTGCACCTCGAGCTGCTCGCTGAAGATCAGGCGCAGCTCGGTCGGGCTTTCGTCCAGCGTTACGCCGGCTCCGGGCGAACTCGCGACCAACTGTGCGTGCGCAAGAACGCGCGTCCCCGTCGCGCCCGGCAGTGCCGGGGCGACGAGGAGCGCGATCAGTGCAAGGACGCTCGCCAGGCGCGCCATGCGGGGCACACGCATCAGGCTCGGCGGCGAGCGAGCGTCAGCCCCAGAGCCACCAGGCCGGCAAGCAGGCCGGCCGCCCCGAGCACCAGGGCGATCGTGGCCGTGGTGCCGGCACCTGCGCCGGCTTGAGCGTCTCGTACGAGGTCACCGGTCGAGGGGAACTGAACGGGGAACTGGCCGCCGGTCACGTCCTGCACCTCGCTGAAGGTGTCGGGTCCGGACGTGAACGACTCGTCGATCGCCTCGCCATCGATCTCTCCGGAGATGTGGAACGTGTACGGCCCGGCGGCGGTCGGGAAGAAGATCGAGCGGTACGCGCCCGGCTCGCCGAAGCGCGGCGAGAGGGGCAGATCCCGGGCCTGGCCGTCGAAGATGACCTCCGCCTCGAGCGTCGACTCGAGACCCTCGACCGGCTCGCCATCGTGCGAAACCCGGAATTCGAGGCCACTTCGCTGGCCGAGGAAGACCGGCTCGTCGATGAAGCCGATA
>JACDHU010000168.1 GCA_013820865.1 Chloroflexota bacterium | reverse complement strand
CACATGCGGCGTCGATGGCTGGAACTGTATGGCGACGACCCATTCTTCGGAGAGGATTGAGGTGCGCACCGGACGCCGGACCATGGGCTCACTCCTCGTGGCGTACGGCATCCTCGGGATTGCGCTTATGGTGCTGACTGCGTGGATCGGGCTGGATGTGACATTTCGCGTGGAGCGCCTTGCGACCGATGCCGACGCCACGCTGGCGGCCGCGGCCCGATCCACCGACGCGGCGGCCGCGGCCTTCACGAATATCGACGCGAGCCTGTCGGAAGCCGAGACATCGTCAAACACCGCCGCGGCGCTGGCACGGGATGCATCGGCCACGCTGGACGCTCTGGCTTCGGCCATGGGGCTCTCCGTCTTTGGCGCCCAGCCGTTGCTTCCGTTGGCGGCCGAGTTCACGACCAGCGCTGATCAGGCCGCCGAGCTTGCCGAGACGCTCGATGCGGTTGCCGGATCGCTGAGCGACACCCGCACCGATGTGTCGCCAATCGGTCCGCAGCTGAAGCTGTTGAGCGATGGGCTGGGCGATCTGTCGGACTCATCAGACGGAACATCCGCCCCGTCGTTGCGGCTGGCCGTGGCGCTCATCCTGGCCTGGCTGACCCTGCCGGCAATCGGCAGCCTGGTGGGAGGAGTGCTGTTGCTACGAATGCGACCGGCCGAAACAGCCGCGTAGGCGGAATCAGTCGGCTGTACGCAGCACGCGCCGCAGGCGCAGGAGCGAACCGATGTACAGCACGACACCGATCGCGAGCAACGTCCACAGCATCCAGATACTGGTCACGCCGCCACGCAGCATGTGCTCCTGCAGCGTCTGAATGCCGTGAGTCACGGGCAGGGTGTAGGAGATGTACTGGGTCCAAGCAGCGAAATCGGAGACCGGCAGTACGAATCCAGAGAAGAAGACGCTCGCCAGGAGGATGAGCATCGAGAGCTGTACCGCCTGGCGTTCCGAATCGGCGATGAGCGAGATAAGCAGCCCGACTCCCAGCGACGCGAAGGTCAGGAGCAGGACGATCGCGGCAAACACCAACCAGCCACCCAGCAGTGGGACACCCAGGACACCGACGAGCAGTACGCCGACGAGACCGGTCACGGCAAGGCTCAGGACGGCATAGGCGATGTATTTGCCGACGAGCAGCTCCATCGACGAGACCGGAGCGACGCGGAAGCGATCCATCTGCCCGCTCAGCCGCTCACGGACCATGGAGAGCGCCGTCAGCGTGATCGCCAGGTGCTGAATCACGAGCGCGAAGACGGCGGGTCCGAAGAAGCTCAGCACCTCCGGCGCCGTGGGCGCCACGTTCTCGGTCGCGGCCGTGGTCGGGCGCGCGATGATCTCGGGCGGGACGTTGGTCACCTCGCCCTCGATCTCGCCTTCCGCGAAGCTGATCCCTTCCGCCGCGGCCTGCTCGATGATCTCGGCGTTGAGGCTGCTCACCAGGATCGACGTGGCCAGGCCCGCGAGCTGATCGTAGACGGGGTCGATCTGGTTCCACGCCACCCGAATCGTCGTCTGGCGTCCGGCCCGCAGCTCGGTGCTGGCGTTCTCAGGAGCGACAATCAGCAGGTCGATATCGCCATTTCGCAAGCGCTCTTCCGCCGGTTCTGAGTTCTCCCCGACCTCGCGGACGTCGAGGCGTCCGGGCGCCAGATTGGCGTAGTACTCGGGATCACGCGGGAGCTCGTTACCCCGTGGAATGACGATCTCGGTGACGAAGGGATCGCGCGCACCCGAGTAGCCGAGCCCGAAGATGAACATGATCAGGAACGGCCCGACGATGAGGCTGAGCAACACGCCCGGACGTCTCATCAGCTCGCGCAGCTCCTTGCCGGTGAAGCTGGCCACGCGAATGATGCTCTGCGCGATGCTACGCATTCGGCATGGCTCCGCGCTCGCTGGCGTCGGTGTCGAGATGCCCTCGTGCCGCGCGGCGCTGCTCCACCAAGCCGGTGAAGACCTCGTCGAACGTCGGCTGGTGCTCCTCGAGCCCTGCGACCTCGACACCTCCCGTGCGCAGTGCGTCGATAATCCGCGGCGTCATGCTGCCCGCGTCATGCACGGTGATCATGAGCTGACGTGGCGCGGTCTGTCGCACGCGTTCAACGCCCGGCTCATTGCTCAACAGCTCCGGGTCAACGGCGCGGACCGTGTCAACCTGGAGCACGTCGCCGCCGAACACCATCTGCCGCAGCGCCTCTGGCTCGTCGATGGCCACCAGCTCTCCGTCGACGATGAGCGCAACGCGATCGCAGAACTCTGCCTCGGAGACGTACTGCGTCGTCACGAGCAGCGTGCGACCCTGCTCCTTGAGTTCGCGCAGCTCGTCCCAGATGGACTGACGCAGGAGAGGATCGATGCCGGCCGTTGGCTCGTCGATGAAGAGAACGTCCGGACTGTGCACCAGCGCGCAGGCCAGCTCCAGCCGCCGCTGCATACCACCGGACAGATCACGCGCCAGTCGGTGACGTGCATCCCAGAGATCCACGACATCAAGCGCGCGACGGATCAATGCACGCCGCTTGAATGGACCGATGCCGTACAGCGCCGCCACGAAGCCGACATTCTCCTGGGCCGACAGGTCCTCGTACAGGCTGAACAGCTGCGGCATGTACGCTATTCGTCCACGCGTTCGCCTGCTGAACTCCATGGGATCTTCACCCAGAACGCGAATCTCGCCCGCCGTGCGTCCGAGCGTGCCGGTCAGCATCCGGATCGTGGTCGTCTTGCCGGAACCACTCGGCCCCACCACGCCCAGGATGGTCCCGGGGACAACATCCAGGCTGAGATCGTCGACCGCCAGTCGATCGTCGAAGGCGCGCGTGACGCCGCGCATGGTGATGATCGGCTCGGCCATGGGTTGGGCGGTCACGCCGCCACCATCTTGCAATTCATGTGCCGCCCGACGAGCAAGCCCTTGCTGATCCCTCGCAAGCGGTCGGCTGTCTAGAAGTGACGCTCGTGGTCGACGCGTTCGTCACCGCCAAGGTCCGGCTCGCGAGGGTCGCGCGCCGCATCGGCCGCTGACTCGTCCGGTGATGGGACGCCACCTTGCGCCTGGGTCACGTCGGCATGTTGATCCGGGTCGGCGATCTCGGGCGTCTCGGCCGGAACGAAGGGGCGCGTGCCCATCGCATCGGGGGTGAGGTCGCCGGTGGCGCCGGTCATCCCGCCGCCACCGGCATTGCGATCATCGGTCACCGCTGTGCAGGGGCCTCGACGTCGCCTCGCCACGAGCCGGTCTCGGCCCCGCGGCTCTCGATGTACTCCTTGAACTTCTCGAGGTCACCCTTGACGCGGCGGTCGAGGAATCCCAACGCGGTCCCGACATTCTCGACCAGGCCTTCGGGGTCGACGTCCATCTGGAGCGTCACGCGCGAAGTGTCATCGTCGATGCGGTGGAAGGTGACCACGCCGGCATTCTCGGCGCCCGAGGTCGCATTCCACGCGATGCGCTCGTCGGCGTGCTGCTCGGTGATCTCGGCGTCCCACTCCTTCTCGGCACCGCCAACCTCGGCGACCCAATGCAGATGGGTGTCACCGGTCTGGGTGACTGATTTCACGCCTTCCATGAAGTGCGGAAAGTCCTCGAACTGGGTCCACTGGTTGTACGCCGTGCTCACCGGCACCTTGACGTCAATGCTCTCAACTACAGAAGCCATAGGATCGTGTCCTCCTCGGACGGGTAACGGAATGTTGATATGCCCGTATGCCATGCAAGGCGTACGCCATAGTCATACGCCGCTCAGGCCGTCGTGGATGACGCGTGCGTTGTGGAGCAGCATGCCGTCGAGCGTCTCCGCGCCCGAATCGGGCGCCCCGAGGGAATCGGTGTAGATCGGCTCATCAATCAGGCGAGCATCGGTCTCGTTCGCGACTGCCTCGGCCAAGCGCGGATTGACCGATGACTCGGTGAAGATGGCCGGGACGCCTTCGGAACGAATCTCCTCGACGAGTGCCTCGATTTCCTGGGCGCTCGGCTCGGATGACACATCCAGGCTGGGAAACACCGAGCCGACGAACTCGAGGCCGTAGGCGTCAATGAAGTACCCGAGCGCATCGTGGTCGGTCACGACCTTTCGTCGCTCGTTCGGGATGTCGGCCATCAGGGCCACGATCTCCGCATCGGCGGTCTCGATCCGGCCGATGAGCTCATCGGCCCGCTGCGCGAAGCCGTCGGCGTCATCGGGCGCTGCCTCAGTCAAAGCATCACGGACGTTCTCGGCCATGATGACCGCGTTGGCGGCGCTCAGCCAGTAGTGCGGGTCGACCTCGTCGGCGTGGGCGTCGTCATCCTCGGCGTGGGCGGGCTCACCCTCACCGGGTGTGCGCAAGGTCACGCCCTCACTGAGATCGCGCACGCGGCCTTCGCCACCGCTGGTGGCGAGCGCGTCGTTGAGCCAATCCTCGAGGCCGGCCCCGCTGATCAGGATCATGTCGGCGCGTTCGAGCGCGGCCGCATGTTCGGGGGTCAGCTCGAAATCGTGGGCCTCAACGCCCGGCTCCAACAGCACTTCCAACTGTATCGCGTCCGCGCCGATCTCGGCCGCAACCGACCCGACCTGCGTCGTGGTTGCCACGACCGCGAGTCGGTCGTCGGAGTCTTCAGCGCCCGGGCCAACGCAGCCGGATGCCGCAAGA
>JACDHU010000167.1 GCA_013820865.1 Chloroflexota bacterium | reverse complement strand
GTCGCGCGGCTGGCGCCGGGGACGCCGCTTATGGCCGTCGCGCCAATGGTCGAGAACATGCCCGGCGGGAACGCGCAGCGTCCGGGCGACGTGGTGAAGGCCATGAACGGCATGACCGTGGAGGTCACGAACACTGATGCCGAAGGCCGCCTGATCCTGGCCGATGCCATGACGTGGGCGGAACGCGAGGGCGCGACGCATGTCGTCGATGTGGCCACTCTGACCGGGGCCTGCGCCATTGCATTCGGCGACCAGGTGAGCGCGTACTTCGCCCGCCCCCGCGAATGGGGCAACGAGGTCGGCGATGCGGCCGAGAAGGCGGGGGAGTGGTTCTGGGAGATGCCCCTGGTGCCGGAGTACCGGGCCAGCTATGACTCTCCCTATGCGGACATCGTCAACTCCGGCGGTCGCGACGGCTCGCTCATCAAGGCCGCCATCTTCCTATCGGAGTTCGTGACCGTGCCGTGGGTGCACCTCGACATTGCCGGTAGCGCGTACCTTGCAGCCGAGAAGCCCTACGGTCCGAAGGGGGCGACCGGCGCATCGGTCGCCGCGCTGGTGCAGCTGGCCCTGGACTTCGCCCGCACGGACGCGTCCACATAAACGCCAGGTCGCCGACAGCGTTCGCTTGTGCGCTGAGTGCACGAATGTGGGTCGCGTTCCCTGAGAAGAGTCGACACCCGCCACAGCCAGCCGGCGTGTGCCAAATTGTCACCACGCGAGCGTTAGGCAGCGCCGGAACCTCCCTGACCCGGCGCTGCGGGATCAATCACGTTCAATATTGAGCCAATTGCGTGACCATTGAGGCTGATGAGCTCGCATAACGGGCTCCCGATGAGAATTTGCCGATGATGGGAGAGGGCGAGGGCAGCAGAAAAGCCCCGCCGGTATCACCGGCGGGGCGTATAGGGACGGTGCGGTCTAGCGGTCTACCGCGTCGCGGACATTATCCTTGGCCTCGCCCCATTTGTTCTGGACCTTGCCCTCGGCTTGGTCCTGCTCGCCTTCGGCCTCGGTCTTCTCGTTGTCGGTGAGATCGCCCCACCCTTCCTTTGCCTTGCCACCGGCCTCCTTGAGGGGGCCTTCGACGCGATCCTTGTCCACGGTTCGGTTCCTCCCGAATTCATGCCGGCCGGCGGCCGGCGATGCCGAGCCATGAAGCAGATGCCGTGCCAGCGGCGAGCACGCGGGAGCGGACCATCGGCCTATGGTCGACCCCGCCGGGGACCGTAGGATGGGCGGTGCCACGGCGCACCGGTCGCTGGCGTGCGAAGGAGAAATGACGAACGTGACATTGGCAGCCCTGGCGATCGGCGGCGTATTCGCCGTTGCCGGCGCGCTCTCGGAACGACTCGCCAGCGCCTGGCCGGCCGATGAGGCGCAGAACCGGCCATTCGGCTGGCGCACGATCTGCCTTGCCGTCGTCAGCGGACTGGCTGCTGCGGGGATTGTCGGGCGTTCCGAGCTGCCATGGTGGGGAACCGGTGGTTATCTCGCGCTCCTGGGCCTCCTCCTCGTTCTCACCGCCACGGACCTCGAGCAGCGCCGGCTTCCGCACCTGGTGCTCGACCCGCTCATCGTGCTCGCGGTCCTGTTCGTGCCTTTCAACCCGGCCGTGGACCCGCTCATGGCCCTCATCGGAGCAGCGGCAGCGGTGGGATTCCTCGGCGCTCTCGCGCTCGTGGTGCGAGGTGGGCTGGCGCTGGGCGATCTCTACCTCGTCGCCCCCATCGGTCTCATGCTTGGCTGGCCCATGATCTTCACCGCGCTCTTCGCGGCAGCGTTCCTGGCCGCCGGTACCAGCATTATTCTGCTCATCGGCAAGCGGGTTGGCATGCGCAGCTACATCCCATTCGGACCCTTCCTGGTCGGAGGGGCGGTTCTCGCGCTCCTGGTGGATGAGCGAACCCTGGCGCTCGTGCGCTGAGGCCATTCGACCGAACACCCGTTCACTGGTACGCTGCGTTCGATGCATCCGGCACTCCAGCGTCGACGCCGTCATCTGATGATGACTCGCCGCACCACGCGTCGCGGCTCTCGGACACGTGGCGTCGCGACCCTCCTGCTTGTCACCGTTGGCGTGTTCGGGCTGATGTTCGTTGGATCGGTCATGGGCACGGCCGGCGGAATGTTCGCCGCGTACAACTACTTCGCCTCTGACCTGCCCGAGCCGAACATCCTCGATGGGATCGAGCCGCCGGAGTCGACCTACGTCTACGACCGATCGGGCGAGGTGCTGCTCGCGCGCTTCGAGTGCCAGAACCGTGAGGCCGTCGAGTTCACCGAGCTGCCCGACACCATCTGGCAGGCCACGGTCGCGAGCGAGGACCGGACGTTCTGGGAGAACAACGGCGTCGACTTTCAGGGCACCGTGCGCGCGGCGCTCGCCAACCTGAAGGCCGGCTCCATCGTGCAGGGCGCTTCGACGATCACGCAACAGGTGATCGACTACGCACGCGTGCTCCAGGAAGAGGGCGAGTCCACCCAGGTGGATGCCGATGCGACGCCGGCTCCGAGTGCCGGCGAGATCGACCCCGACGCGCCGGCGACCGAGGACCAGGACGATTTGGAGGAGGCCTCGGACGTCTGCCAACCTCCTGAGCCGAACCAGTCGACCGAGATCGAAGACAAGATCCGCGAGAACATCCTTGCCATGAACGTGACGGCCGAGTATCCCGGCCGCGCCGGCAAGGAACAGATCCTCGAGACGTACCTGAACCTGATCTACTACGGCAACGGCTCGTACGGCATCAAGGCCGCCGCGGCGAACTACTTCGGCCTCACTGACCTCCAGCAGATGACTATCGCGCAGGCCGCGTTCCTTGCCGCGTTGCCACAGCGACCTTCCGTGTTGGACCCGTACCAGAACCCGAACGGCGCGCCGGGCAGCGAAGAAGCAGCGGCAACGGCCATCCGCGAGCGCAATCTCGTGATCGGCGCCATGGCTGAGGAGGGCTACATCACGGCTACCGAGGCACGCGAGGCGCGAAACACTTCGTGGCTGGACATGAATCCGAACCGCCTGACCAGCATCCTGCGCGAGCCGCACTTCAGCTTCCGGGTCCAGCGCGAAGCCGAGCGGATTCTTGGATCACTCGGCGTCGAGGACCCAGAGGCCGCGGTGCGCATCGGCGGCTACCGGATCACGACCACGCTTGACTACGACCTCCAGCAGGTGGCCCACGAGCTCGTCGAGAAGTGGGTCGCCAGCCTCGAGGATAAGAACGTCAACAATTCCGCCATGGTGGCAATCGACTCGGCGACCGGCGAGATCGTGGCGTACATCGGCAGCGTCGACTACTACAACCGTGAGGACCCGAAGGTCCAGGGCCAGTTCGACGTGGCCGGCCTCGGCTTGCGCCAGCCTGGATCGGCCTTCAAGCCGATCACCTACGCGTCCGCCTTCAAGGCGCGCGACGCGACCGTGGCGACCATGTTCGTGGACGGCATGACCGAGTTCGGCCTGACCGAGGAGACGAGCTACCGCCCGACGAACGCCGATATCAAGGAGCACGGCCCGGTGCTCGCGACCGATGCGCTGCGCTACTCGCTGAATATCCCGTCGGTGATGATGCAGTACCTGGTCGGCTCGCTCACCACGGCCGAGTTCAGCGAGTCGCTGGGTATCGCGAGCGCCAACTACATCATGGGCCTGGATCCCGGCGTCACCCTGGCGCTGGGGTCCATTCCGCTGAACCTGACGAACATGACGCAGGCCTACACCTCCTTCGCCCAGGAGGGTGCGGTCAACCCGGCAACCACGATCATCGAGATTCGCAATCGTGACGGCCGCGTCATCTACACCCGCGAGGACGACGGTCCCGAGCAACTCAATCCCATGACCCCAGCCGAGGCGTACTTGCCACACTGGATCCTGGAGGGCAACACCGATCCCGACCGTAACGCGTTGTGGGGCGAGCGCGCGCAGCTCAACACCCCCGACGGCGAGCGTCGGCCCGCCGGCTTCAAGACCGGCACCACCGACAACTTCCGCGACGTCTCGGGCTTTGGCTACGTGCCCGGCAGCCTGGTGACCGGCGTGTGGATGGGTAATAACAACCAGGAGTCGTTGTCGAACGTGCTCGGCCAGGGCCTCTTCAGCGCGGACGGTCCGCTCTTCCTGTGGGAAGAGTTCATGAGGCGGGCGCTCAACGAGCCATGGGACTGGAACGGCCAGGAGCCGGTCGGTCAGACGAGCTTCGATCAGCCCAACGGTATCGTCACGGCCGAGATCTGCCGCTGGAGCGGATTGGCCGCGACGAACCAGTGCGGCGAGACGATGGAGATGCCCTTCCTGGAGGGCACCGTGCCTGCGACCGACAACGTCCATCCGCGCGGCTGCCTGGATCTTGAGCTGTACCTGGAGAAGGCGACGCCCGAGCGGCCCGAGAATTGGGTGGAGGCCGCCGAGACCTGGGCGAATCGCGTCGTGAATCGCGAGACCGGTGCGCGAGGCGATCCCGCAGACCACCCGGACGAGGATGTCCGCTTCGCCATCTCTCCGATCTACGGCGAGTCCGCCTTCCCGTCCATCTGCGGTGAACGTCGCGCGCCCCCGCGGACGCCACGACCTTCCGCGTCCCCCGAACCCTCGCCGTCTGCTGGCGATGATGAGGACGAGGGCGGGGGGCGCGGTGGCGGACCAGGGCCCACGCCAACACCC
>JACDHU010000166.1 GCA_013820865.1 Chloroflexota bacterium | reverse complement strand
TTTCCGTCCATTGGGCGGGTGTGAACCAGCCTCCGCTACGAGTTCCGATCCGCCCCGGACGGGACGGGCGCCGTGCTGGCGCTCGGAGAGCCGGCATCCACCGGCGGTTTGGAGCGACGCAGTTCGATGGGGCGGGCGGGCATGCCGACCACCGTCTTGCCGGGCGCAACATCGCGGGTCACGACGGCGCCGGCGCCGGTCACCGCGTTCTCACCGATCGTGACAGGCGCCACCATCATGGTGTCGACCCCGATCTTCGCTCCATTACCGATTTCCGTTCGGTGCTTGGCAGCGCCGTCGAAGTTGGCGGTCACCGACCCGGCACCGATATTCACGCTTTCACCGATCTCGGCGTCACCGAGATAGCTGAAGTGATGCTGCTGCGTCCCGGCTCCCAGCCGGCTGCGCTTGACCTCCGCGAAGTTGCCGATGCGGCAGCGCGCACCGATGTCTGCGCCTGGCCGCAGGTGCGCGAACGGGCCGATCCACACGTCCTCCGCGACCGTCGACTCCTCCACCACGCTGGACCATACCCTCGTGCGCGGACCAATGCGGCTGTCGCGCACATGCGTGTTGGGACCGATGATGGCATCGGATGCAATCGCCGTGGCGCCTTCGAGGATGGTCCAGGGTTCGATGCGCGCATCCTGCCCGATTTCGACCCCCGCGTCGATGCGCGTGGTCGCGGGATCGACGATCGTCACCCCATTCCGCATGTGTGCCTCGGCGATCCGGCGCCGCATGCGCTCTTCTGCGGCTGCCAGCGCGACGCGGTCATTGATCCCCATGGCATCGTCCGGATCTTCGGCCTCGAGCACGCTCACGCGATGCCCGTCGTTGACGGCCAAGCTGACAACATCAGTGAGATACAGTTCGCCCAGGTCCGATGGCGTGATCCGATCGATGGCCTCGCGCAGCCAGGCCAGGTTGAACGCATAGATGCCGGCGTTGACCTCGCCGATGTCACGAGTATCCGTGTCGGTGTCCCGTTCCTCAACGATGGCAGAGACGGTCCGGTCGTCGCCACGCAGGATGCGACCATAGCCGGTGGGATCGGCAAGTTGCGCCGAGACGAGAGTGAGCACGGCATCGCCCGTTGTGTGCTCGCGCAGGAGCATCGCGTACAGCTCGGCCGTTTGGAGCGGGACGTCGCCCATGGTCACAACCAGGGTTTTGGCGGAGGCCACTGATGGCAGCGCCACCCGCACGGCGTCGGCCGTGCCACGCTGCGGCTCCTGAAGTACGGCGATGGCGCGGCCGGCGATGGCCGCCTCGACCGCATCGGCGCCGTGTCCGACCACGACCACCTGGCGCTCGATCCCAGCGTCGCGAAGGGCGTCGAGCACATGGTGAATCAACGGCCGGCCCGCGAGCGGATGCAGCACCTTCGGAAGCCGAGAGCGCATGCGAGTGCCCTGGCCGGCGGCCAGGACAATGGCCGCGGTGGTATTCAACGGTGCAGACACGTTGCGCGATGGTAGATGCGGCCGAATCGGGGCGTCAACCCGCGGTCACCATGGCAACGGCCTCGACCTCGACCCGCGCCCCTCGGGGGAGGTCCTTGACCGCGAAGGCGCTGCGCGCCGGGAACGGCTCCGGGATGAACCGGACATAAACCTCGTTGACGGCCGGCCAGTCGCCGATATCGGCGAGGAACACGGTGACCTTGACCAGGCGGTCCATGCCGCTGCCCGCGGCGTCCAGGATGGCCGCCAGGTTGGTGAGCGCGCGCTCCGCCTGTGTCCCGACATCGTCGCCGCTGAATTCGCCGGTGGCCGGATCCAGCCCGAGCTGGCCGGCGGTGAACACAAGGTCCCCGGCTCGTATGGCTTGGCTGTACGGGCCGGCCGCCGCGGGGGCGGCATCGGTCCTGATGACTTCGCGGGTGCTCATTCATCCTCCTCGATGACTTCGATGGCCGTGGCCGACGTTCGCGTCAAGGTCAGGGTGACACGAACACCGGCGCGCTCGAGCTCTCGCGCGACCGATGCCGCGCGTTCGGGATCGTCGGTGATGGTGAAGATCGTCGAGCCGGAGCCGGTGAGGTGCGGCTCGCCGCCGGAGGTCACCACGAGGGCAAACAGGTCGTCCAGCTCCGGACGCAGGCGCCGCGCGGGCCCCAGGAGGTCGTTCGCCTGGCTCCCCCACTCGTCCGGACGCAATTCTGCGAAAACAGCGCTGGTCGACATTCCGAACGGCGGATGCACGAGCACCACGTGCTGTTTCTCGGGTGAGATCGGTTCAATACTCTCGCCGATGCCGGTCACCCTGGCGGCGGCTGTCCGTGATGCAAAGAATGGCACGTCAGCGCCGATCTCTGCGAGCGACGCCACGTCAGCCGCGCCGGCCCCGTCCGGCAACCCGCGCCAGGAGCGTCCGAGGCGCCACGCCGCGGCCGCATCCGATGAGCCGCCGCCAAGCCCTGCCGCCACCCCTATGCGCTTGTCGAGCGTGAGGCAGACCAGGTCGGGGGGTGCTCCGACGCCGGCAACCCACCCGCGCCAGGCCAGGTTGCGATCGTCAACGGGCATGTCCGGGTCCGCCTCGCCCTCGACCCGAAGCCCGCTGCACCCAGGCATGAGTCGGAGGCGATCGGCGAGCTCGAGGAGCACGAACACGCCGTCGAGCAGGTGATGCCCATCGTCGCGGCGGCCGGTGACGCGCAGCGAGAGGTTGAGCTTGGCCGGCGCCTCGAGGCGCAATGGCAGGCTCACAGCTCCGGATTGAGCTGGTCGGTGAGGCATGCCCACTCTTGAACGCTCAGGGTCTGCGGCCGGCGTTCGCCGTCGACGACACAGGCGGCCAGAGCCGCCTCCACCACCTCGCGCTCGACCGGCAGCTCGCGGCCGAGACCGTTGTGGACCTGCTTGCGGCGTTGCCGGAAGCCTGCCTGAACGACCCGATAGAAGGGCTCGCGGCCGTCGCCGACCGGCACGACCGGCTCCGGACGGCGGCGCAGGCGCAGGATGGCCGAGTCGACCGCGGGCGCCGGCTCGAAGGCTCCTGCCGGAACGCGAGCCACGACCTCCACGCTTGCAACGTTCTGGGCAAATACCGACAGGTAGCTCATCTTGCCCGGCGGGGCCGCCACCCGCTCCGCGACCTCCAGCTGCACCAGCAGGACGGTGAGGTCCGGCGGGCGGTCCCCCTCCAGGAACGCGTGGAGCAGGGGGCTCGTGATGTGATACGGGATGTTCGCCACGACCTTGATCGGCTCACCGGGAAACAGCTCGCGCGGATGGAGAGAAAGGGCATCGGCCTCGATGAGCTCGAAGCCTTCAACCCCGTAAAGCTCCCGACGCAGGTACTCGGCCAGTCGAGGATCCAGCTCGACCGCCATGACCGATGCGCCCGCCGCCAGGAGACGTCGAGTGAGGACGCCGAGCCCCGGCCCGACCTCCACCACGCGGTCCCCGGCAACGAGTTCGGCCGCATCAACGATCGCGTCGAGGGCCTCCGGATCGGTCAGGAAGTTCTGGCTCAGGCTCTTGCGCGGACGAAGCCGCTCGGCACCCATGAGGCGTCGCAGCTGGCCAGGCGTCGGAGGCACGAGCCGTTCGGGCGCGAGCGGGTCACTCACGACGCCAGCCATGGCAGCGACAGGTTCGGGATCGCCTCGAGGGAGGCGTCAGCCCGGTCGCCAGCGGCATAGCGGTAGCCGGCTGCCGCGCCGATCATGGCGCCGTTGTCGGTGCACCATGCCGGCGGTGGCACAAGAAGCGCCAGACCCTCGGCCCGCAGCCGCTGATCGAGGGTCGCCCGCAGCACCCGGTTCGCCGCCACGCCCCCGCCAAGCGCCACGGCCGCCACGCCATGATCGCGCGCGGCAGCCACCGTCTTGGTGGCGAGCGCGTCAACGACCGCCTCCTCGAAGGCGGCAGCGATGCCATCGACGGGGATCGGTTCACCGCGCTCGCGATAGGCCGTCACCTCGCGCAGGACAGCGGTCTTGAGGCCCGAGAAGCTGAAGTCGTATCGCCCCTTCGTGCGGGCCCGGGGAAATCGCGTGGTCGGGGTGGCGCCCACCGCCGCGTCCGAGATGGCAGGCCCGCCGGGATATGGCAGCTCCAGCAGGCGGCCGACCTTGTCGAATGCCTCCCCGGCTGCATCGTCAACGGTCTGGCCCAGCAACTCGTAGCGGCCATGGTCGTGCATCAACACGAGCTGCGTGTGGCCGCCGCTGACAACCAGGCACAGGAGCGGGAATTCCGGCTCAGCCGGCATCGGTCCATCCGCGATTTCGGTCAGCCAGTTGGCGTAGATATGGCCTTCGATGTGGTTCACCCCGACCAGGGGAAGGTCGTGCGCCACGCTGATCGCCTTGGCCAGGTTGACCCCGACCAGCAGTGAGCCTATGAGGCCCGGACCGTACGTGACGGCAACGGCATCCAGGTCGTCCCAACCGACATCGGCCAGCTCGAGCGCGGCCGCCAGCGTCGGGATGATCCAGCGCAACTGCTGGCGTGCAGCGACCTCGGGCACGATGCCGCCGGTTGCAGCATGCAGCGCCACCTGGGTGGCCACCTGGTTGGCCTCGATGCGCCGGCCGCCGACCACGACCGCCACGCCGGTCTCGTCGCACGACGACTCGATGGCGAGGATGCGCGGCCCGGTCATGTCGAGAGCCGGACGCGTTCGGCGTCAATCACGGCGCGCATCCGATCGTCATCCAGGTCCGGGGTGGTCATGATCAGGGC
>JACDHU010000015.1 GCA_013820865.1 Chloroflexota bacterium | reverse complement strand
GCGCAGCTCGATCGGTTCGTCGGTCTCGAGGGTACGTT
This sequence comes from Chloroflexota bacterium, assembly GCA_013820865.1. Lineage (GTDB taxonomy): Bacteria > Chloroflexota > Limnocylindria > QHBO01 > QHBO01 > JACDBZ01. The sequence continues at coordinate 15,425 of JACDHU010000015.1, read as the reverse complement.
CGAGGGCAGAGGCGATGCGATTCAGGCGCCAGCCGAAGTAGCTCCACGCCACGAGCGCCATCGTCGTCATGCCGGCCACGACGGCAACGGCGAGCACGGCAAGGAGCGTCGAGCGCTGCTCTGGAGCGGCCTGCGCAGCGATGGCCACGGCGACCATGACGAAGGCCGCAATGGCGATAGGAGCCAGGAACCCGAGGGCACGAACAACGAGCAACATCGTCGAGAGGATGAACCGGGAGCCCCGGCTCGACCATGGGCCGATGGTCCGGCGGTGCGTTGCAGCACTCTCGCCATCGCACCCTTTCCAAGCGATGGTGTGGATCGGTGCAGTACCTGATCGGTACTCCCGCCGAAGGTTCCCGCGCACTGCCGCTCACTGGCTATCATGGCCCTGTGCCTGGCTCGCCCCAATCCGCTTGACCCACCCCGTGCGCCCGCCCATTCAGCTGTCGCATGACGGTATCGGCGACGCGCTACCCATCTATGAGCCCCACGGACCGCGGGACGAGTGCGGTGTCGTGGGTATCTGGGCTCCGGGCGCTCGCCTCGCCCGGATGGCGTACGTCGGCCTTCACGCGCTCCAGCATCGCGGGCAGGAGTCGGCCGGTATCGCGGTCAGTGATGGAATCCAGCTCAGCCTCCATAAACGGCTGGGACTCGTGGCGAGTGTGTTCGACGAGGAAACGCTGAGTCGGCTGGATGGGGGTCGGCTGGATGGGGGTCGGCTGGATGGGGGTCGGCTGGATGGGGGCCGGCTCGACGGTGCTCGTCCGCCGGTGGCGGCCATCGGTCACACCCGCTACAGCACGACCGGCTCGAACACCCTTCCCAATGTGCAGCCGGTGTACGCGCAGACCGACATCGGCGAGCTCATGCTGGGCCACAACGGCAACCTCACCAACGCGCGCTGGCTGCGCGACGAGCTGACCGAGCAGGGTATCGAGTTCGCGTCGGCGTCGGACACCGAGGTGCTCGCCAAGCTCATCGCGCACGCACCTGGGCGCACCTGGGCGCATCGCGTTGACCATGCATTCCACCGCGCGACCGGCGCCTACACCTTCAGCATGCTCACGGCCGATGCGCTCATCGCCGCGCGGGATCCCATTGGCTTTCGCCCGCTGGCGCTGGGCCGCCTGCCGGGTGGCGGCTGGGCGGTTGCGTCGGAGAGCACGGCCCTCGATGCCATGGGCGCGCAGTTCGTGCGTGATGTCGAGGCCGGCGAGGTGCTCACGATCACTGATGCCGGCATCGACTCCCACCGCTCCGCGCTTGCCACGCCGGAGCGCGAGCGTCTGTGCGTGTTCGAGTACGTGTACCTGGCGCGGCCAGACAGCGTGATCGATGGTCGCCTGCTGTACGAGGCGCGGCTCGAGATGGGGCGCGCGCTCGCGCGCGAACAGCCGGCCGATGCGGACCTCGTCATCGCCGTCCCCGATTCGGCGGTCCCGGCCGCCATCGGCTACGCGGAGGAGGCAGGTCTGCCCTACCGCGAAGGGTTGATCAAGTCGCGCTACGTCGGGCGCTCGTTCATCCAGCCGGCCCAGGCGGGGCGGGAGGAGTCGGTGCGCCTCAAGTTCAACCCGCTCCCCGAGCTGCTGCGCGACAAACGAGTCGTAGTCGTCGACGATTCGATCGTGCGTGGCACGACAACCGGACCAATCGTGGCGATGGTGCGCCGCGCGGGTGCCGCCGAGGTCCACGTCCGCATTCACTCGCCCGAGATGCGCCACCCGTGCTACATGGGCGTCGACACCGGGCGCCGTGACGAGCTCATCGCCGCCACCCATTCGACAGATGGCATCCGGCGAGCCATCGGTGCCGACTCGCTGGGCTATCTCTCCAAGGCCGGAATGCTGGCCGCTGTCGGCGGGAACACCGAAGCGCGCTGCACCGCATGCTTTGACGGCATCTACCCGACTGATGTCCCGCTCGAGCTCGACAAACTCGCCATGGAACGCCGATGAGCACCCCCCGCACATATCGCGAAGCGGGCGTCGACGTTGACGAGGCCGAGCGCGCCGTGGAGCGCATCACGAGGGCGGCCGCCGCGACCGTGACTCCGGCCGTGCTGGGCGGAATCGGCGGCTTCGGAGGACTGTTCCGCTTCGACCCGGGTTCATACGTCGACCCGGTGCTGGTGAGCAGCACCGACGGCGTCGGCACCAAGCTCCTGATAGCCGTTGCCCTCGGCCGCCATGACACGATCGGCGTCGACCTCGTCAACGCCTGTCTCAACGACATCGCGGTCAGCGGGGCCAATCCGCTGTTCTTCCTCGATTACCTGGCGCTGGGCGACCTGCGCGCCGATGTGGTGGAGGAGATCGTCGGCGGTGTGGCGGCCGGGTGCGCCGCGGCCGGAATTCCCCTCATCGGCGGCGAGACGGCGCAGATGCCGGACCTGTATCGCGATAGCCACTACGACCTCGCCGGGTTCGCGGTGGGCGTGGTGGCACGTGCCGACCTGATCGATGGCTCGCGCGTGCGCGCGGGCGACGAGGTGATCGGCCTTCCTTCGTCCGGCCTGCATACGAACGGCTACAGCCTGGCCCGTGCCGTGCTCCTGCCGGAGACCTGGTCGAGACCGATGAACGGTGATGCCGCGACGATCGGCGACGCGCTCCTCGAGCCGCATCGGTCCTACGTCGACGATCTTCGCGCCCTCCGTCGTGCGTTGCGGTCAGGTGGTGGCGACATCCACTCGCTGGCGCATATCACCGGCGGCGGCTGGGAGGGGAATGTGCCGCGCACGCTGCCGGCCGGGCTGGGCGTGGATGTCGACACGGGTTCGTGGCCGGTGCCGCGCATCTTCACGCTCATCCAGCAGCGCGGGGACATCGCCGATGAGGAGATGGTCCGTACCTTCAACGTCGGGATCGGGATGACGGTGGTTGTGGCCGCGGGACTGGTTGACGCGGCGCTCGAAGCGGTGCCCGACGCGTGCCGCATCGGCCGGGTGGTCGAGGTGCCGCAAGGACAGCCGCGCGTCCGATTCGCATGAGGCTCGGCGTCCTGGTCTCGGGGCGCGGATCGAACCTCGAGGCCGTGCTGCGTGCGGAGTTCGAGGTGGCGATCGTGATCAGCAACCGTCCGGGCGTCCGCGCGCTTGAGGCAGCGGCCGCCCATAGGGTCCGGTGGGTGGTCCTGCAGGTGTCGGACTTCGCCGATGCCTCGGCGCGAGACGCCGCGATCGGGGAGGCGCTGTCCTCTGCGGGTGTGGATCTGGCGCTCCTGGCGGGCTACGACCGTCTACTGCGGCCGTCGTACTTCTCCGCGTTCGGCGGCCGGACCATCAACATTCATCCCAGTCTCCTGCCCGCGCATGGCGGAGCCGGAATGGTGGGATTGGCGGTGCATCGGTCCGTGCTCGATGCCGATGATGTCGAAACCGGGGTGACGATTCACGAGGTCAGCGCGGACCTCGATGGTGGACGGATCATCGCGCAGTCGGGTGTTCCGGTGCGGCCCGGTGACGATGCCGAGACGTTGGCCGCTCGGGTTTTGCGCGCGGAGCATCGGCTGCTCGTGGCCACACTGACCTCGATTGCTCGCGAGCGGCCCGAAGGCACGCCCCGTGCTAGCATCTGCGGACGGGGAAGCGCGCCAGCGGCGCCTGAGTGCACGCAGTAGAGGCCAGGCAGAGGTAGATGGAAGCAATTCTCGGTCCGATCGGCGAGTTCTGGGAAGGATTCCTGAGCAACCCGATCGTCCAGCTGGCCAGTCAGCTCATCGTGATCTACGTGGTGCTCCTGTGGTTGGGAACGGCCTACTGGGCCTTCCGCGACATGCAGGCGCGCACCGAGAATCCGATCCTGCCCTACTTCGCCGCCGCCCTGATCATCTTCTTCACTCCCCTCCTGTTCCTGTTCGCCGTGGTCCTGTTCCTCATCGTCCGGCCGCGCGAGACACTGGCCGAGGTGTACGAACGCTCCCTGGCCGAGGAGAGCCTGCTGGCCGAGGTGGAGAAGAACGAGCTGTGTCCGGTGTGCCGCGATCGAGTCGACAGTGATTGGCTCGTCTGCCCCAACTGCCGCACGCGGCTCCACCGCGTCTGCCCGTCGTGCAATCGCCTGGCGGAGCCGACGTGGTCGCTGTGCGCCTTCTGTGGCACCGACTTCGGCCGCGAATCCTCGAAGGCCGCTCGCCAGAGCGGACGGTCCGCGGCAGCGGTCGAGTCGGCTGAGGCGGCAGACAACGTCACCTCGGGCGCCGATGCCACCGCCGAGCACGCCCGTCTACGCGGCGCAACCAACACCTGAGCCGGAGCCCATCGTCCGTGAAGCCGGCGGGGCCTGAGGGGTCCGGGCCCGAGCGGTCTGTGCTCCCGTCGGGACCGCATCCAACCGCCGGGCCGAACACGGTCCGCATGCCCCGATGGCCGGGCCCTGTGTTGGCCATCGGCGGCGCCATCGTGGCCATCGGCGCGCTGGCGACTGCGATGCTCGTCACGGAGGGCCAGCTTGAGATGGACGATCCGTCCATCCTGGCGTGGCTGGCACTCGCCGGCGCTATGGCTTTCGTGGCCGGACTCGTGTGGAGCGCCGTTCGCCAGCTCCGGGTCCGCGCCCACCTTGCCCCGGAGCGCTACCGCGGCCCGTCGGTGTTCATCCTCCTCGCGCTCGTGCTCGTCATCGCGTCGGTCCTTAACGCGCCGTTCAGCTCGGATGCGACCGCTCTCCTGTTCGGCGACGGAGAGCTGACGCTCCTGGGCGCCGCAATCATCCTCGTCTCGGCCCAGGTCGGCATGCTGTTCGTGAGCTGGCTCCTCGTCTTCCGCCCCAACGCCCTGGCTGCGCTCCCCGCCTTCGGTGGCACGGACCCGGTCGGTGCCCTTCGGTCCGGCCTGGGGTGGGGAATCCTGGCCTGGTTCATAGCCACCGCGCTCTCGGCGGCGGTCGTGGTGCTGCTGGAGCAAATCGGCTTCGACCCCGGACTCCAGGCTGCGGAGCAGGCCATCGCGGTCGTCGAGCCGTGGCTGGTAATCGTCGCGGTCGTGATCCTGGCGCCGATTGCGGAGGAGGTCTTCTTCCGCGGGGTCGTGTTCAACGCCTGGCTGCGCGAGGGCGGGCGACGTTGGGCGTTCATCGGCTCATCGGCCCTGTTCGCTGCCATCCACCTCTCGGTCGTGTCGCTGCTGCCGATCTTCCTGCTCGGCCTGGCGTTGGCCTGGGTCTACCACCGCACCGGCAGCCTGCTGGCGCCGATCGTGATGCATGCCACGGTCAACGGGATCTCGGTCGCGCTCGCGCTTCTCGTACGCTTCGACGTGCTGCGCCTCCCGGTCTGACGCCGGCCGCAGTAAGCGGGCAGTAAGCGGCCGGTGATGACCGGCGCGCTATCGTCACTGGACCGATGACGACACAGCCGATCCCCGTTCCGATCCCATTCGATCGCCGAGTCCGGCGTCCGGAGCCCCTCGAGCAGCTGGAGCGCCACGGCGCAGAGGCTTGTGCTGATGATGAGCTTCTGTCCCTGCTCCTTGGTGGCAGCGCGTCGCGCAGAATGGCGCGCCGCCTCATCGACCGTTTCGGGTCCCTGTCCGAGGTGATGCGAGCGCACCCTGCGGAGCTGCGAGTGGCCGGTGTCGGCTCCGCGGTCGTGCCGCGCCTGGCCGCGGCGATTGAGCTCGGACGTCGCGTGGCGCGGGCGTGGCCATCCGAGCCGTGGCTGATCCGCACGCCGGGCGACGTTGCCGAGCCTCTCATTGACGCGATGGGGTCCATGGAGCGCGAGGAGCTGCGCGTCCTCATGCTCGACACGAAGAACGTGGTTGTCGCCGAGCGGACGGTCTACCGCGGCAACCTGGCGGGTTCATCGGTGCGCGTCGGCGAGATCTACCGCGACGCGGTCCGCGGCTGCGCGGCCGCCATCATCGTGGCGCACAACCACCCCAGCGGTGATCCGACGCCGTCGGGCGAGGACCTGCGCATCACAGCCGAGCTGGCCGAGGCGGGACGCCTGCTTGATATTGAGCTGCTCGACCACCTGGTCATCGGCCGCGGGCGCTGGACGAGCCTGCGCGCGCTCGGCGCTCTGGGTCAGCCGCCAACGACGATACGGTAGACCGTGCCGCTCGACAGATCGGCGAGGTAGAGCTCGCCATCGGTCCCTTCGCCGAAGGCGCTGATCGATGCGCCGCTCTCGAACATGAGCCGGGGCTCGACCGCCGAACCGTCGGCCGGTGGCTCGGCGTCGGACGGGATGCCGAAGACGAGGCCGGTGCAGTAGTCGCCGAACAGGTACCACCCGGCGAGGTCCGCGATCGCCTCTCCGCGGTAGACGTGGCCGCCGGTCACGGAGCATCCGAGGTCGCGTCCGTACTCGGTGATCGGCAGGAGGAGCCCATCCCTCGAGCAATCTCCGGACTCGAAGCAATGCAGGCCCTCCATCACGTTCCACCCCAGGTTGGCGCCGGCATCGGCGACCGTGTCGAGGCGGTTGATCTCCTCGAACGCGTTCTGGCCAACGTCGGCGATCCAGAGCGCCTCGGTCTCGCGGTCGAAGCTGAACCGCCAGGGGTTGCGCAGGCCATACAGGTAGACCTCGGGCGCGCCATCGGCGCCATCGGCGAATGGATTGTCGCCCGGGATGGCGTACGCGTCAGACTCGGATATGTCCAGCCGCAGGATGGATCCGAGCAGGGTGGTGGGTTCCTGACCGTTGCCCTCGGGATCACCGCCGGAGCCGCCGTCACCCAGCCCGATCCACAGGTGTCCGTCCGGCCCGAAGGCGAGCTGTCCGCCATTGTGGTTCGCGTAGGGCTGGTTGAGCTCGAGCAGGACACGCTCACTGCTGGCGTCGAACGTCTGCGGCGCATCGCCGGAGCCGGTGAACTCAGAGATCACCGTGTCGCCGTTTCGGTCGCTGTAATGCACGAACGCCCGTTCCACCTCTGGCCAGGCGGGGTGCAGAACAAGCCCCAGCAGTCCGCGCTCGCCCTCACCCAGCACCCGGTCGCCGATGTCGAGCGCGACCGCCGTCTCGCCGGTGTCCGGGTTGACCGCGATCACGCGTCCGGCGCGCTCGTTCACGAGGAGCCAGCCGTCGGGTGCCGCCGCGATGTTGATGGGATCGGCGAGGCCGCTCGCCACCTCCTCGAGTGCCAGTGGCGGTGGCTCGGGAGCGCGCGTGGGTGCGTTCGATGCGTCTGGGTCGTCGGGTGAAGGGCTGGCGGAGGCCGCCGCCGACGGGGTCGAGCCGTCCTGCGACCTTGAAACCGCTGAGCGTTCCGGTGCGGAAGGAGAGGCTGGCGTGCTGCATGCTGCGAGGGCCAGACTCATGAGCAGCAGCACGACCGGGCGATGGGCAAGCAACATCCGCGACATTGTGGACCGATCCGCTAGGGTTGTCCCACAGCCATGACGACCACCAGAGAGAGCGTCCGCCGGATGGGCGCGACCGTCCAGCATGCAGAGCCCGATGCGCGGGCCGTTGGCACGCGTCGTAGCATCATCATCGAGCGCATCAGTCCCGCGCTCGACGGCGGGCTTCACCCGGTGAAGCGCGTCGTCGGTGACGAGTTGCTGGTGACCGCCGACATTTTCGCCGATGGCCACGACCTGCTCGACGCGGCCATCCTGCTTCGGGCCGATGACGAGGGCGCGTGGCGCGAGGCACCCATGCGTCCGATCGACAACGACCGCTGGTCCGGACACGTTCAGCTGACCCGCAACCGGTGGCATCGGTACGCGGTCGAGGCATGGCGCGACCTGTTCGGGTCGTGGCGGGACGGGCTGCGCAAGAAGGTCGATGCCGGCGTCGCCGTACCGAACGAGATCGAGGAAGGCCGCCTGCTGCTGGTTGCCGCGCTCGCTCGCTCCGAGACGGCCGGCGCGAGCGATGACGCCCGACTCATCGGCGACTCGCTGGTGGCGTTGAAGCGCGCGCGCTCTGAGGCGACGCGTGCCTCCGCCCTGGGCGGCGATGAGCTGCTGGCCGCCATGCGGCGGCATCCCGACCGCCGGGCCGCGTCACGCTCGGAAGAGCTGCGGCTGGTCGTGGATCGGGAGCGTGCCCGCTTCGGTGCCTGGTACGAGCTATTCCCTCGATCGCAGAGCCGCACGCCGGCCCGGCCAACGGCCACGACCTTCGAACAGGCGGAGTCGCGCCTTGCCGATATCGCCGCCATGGGCTTCGACGTCGTGTACCTGCCACCGATTCACCCCATCGGGCTCACGAACCGCAAGGGACCCAACAACACGTTGGATGCGTCGCGCGATGACGTCGGGTCGCCGTACGCCATCGGCTCAGCAGACGGTGGCCATGACGCGGTTGCGCCGGAGCTGGGGGGCCTCGAGGGGTTCCTGCATTTTCGGAAGGCGGTCGAGGCGCACGGCATGGAGCTGGCGATGGACCTCGCCATCCAGGCCAGCCCAGATCACCCGCACGTGCTCGAGCATCCCGAGTGGTTCCGGCACTCGCCGGACGGCACCATCAAATACGCGGAGAACCCGCCGAAGAAATACCAGGACATCTACCCGATCGCCTTCGACGGCGACGGTGCCGCCGCTCGCGAGGCCCTGTGGCTCGAATGGCAGCGCGTGTTCGAGGTCTGGATCGAGCGCGGCGTGAAGATCTTCCGGGTCGATAACCCGCACACCAAGCCAATCGCGTTCTGGGCCTGGCTCATTCGGTCCATCCAAGCGGAGCATCCCGAGGTGATCTTCCTGTCGGAGGCGTTCACGAAGCCGAAGATGATGCGACAGCTGGCCAAGATCGGCTTCACGCAGAGTTACACCTACTTCACCTGGCGCGAGACTGCTGTCGAGCTGCGCGACTATCTCACCGAGCTCACCCAGGGGGAGATGCACGAGTACTTCCGCGGCAACCTGTTCACGAACACGCCCGACATCAACCCGCCCCACACTGATCATGGCCGGGCAGCATTTGTCGTTCGTTCGGTGCTCGCCGCCACACTGTCCAGCTCGTTCGGCATCTATTCGGGCTGGGAGCTGTGCGAGTCGGCGCGTCTCGGCGAACGCGAGGAGTACCTCGATTCGGAGAAGTACCAGATCCGAGCGCGCAACTGGGACGCCAAGGGGCACATCAAGGTGCTTGTCGGCGAGCTGAACCGATTGCGCCAACAGCGCCCGGCCCTGCAACGCTACGACAACCTGCGCTTCGAGAGCGTCACCGGTGAGCGGACCCTCTTCTACCGTAAGGCGCTCCCTCACGGTCGGGTAGATCCGTTGACCGGACATCCGCATCGATGGCGAGACGCGGTCTACGTGGCGGTCAACACCGATCCGCGCAGCGCCGAGCGTGCGATCCTGCACCCCGACCTGCCGGCGCTCGGCATCGGTTGGGATGAGGAGTATCTCGTCACCGACCTGCTGAGCGGCGGCAGCTCGCGCGAGCGGGGGGCCGATCTGCCGATGGTGCTCGATCCGGCGGGGGAGCCGTTCCGCATCTTCACCATCACCCCCGTCATGGGAGGTTGACCAGGTCAGTTGACTAGACCAGCTCCGCAGCTACCGGTGCGCGACGCGGCAGAAATCGCTGCGCCGCAGCTCCTGCGCGATGATCCGCACTGGTACAAGGACGCGATCATCTACCAGCTGCACGTGAAGGCCTTCGCCGACTCGAGCGGCGACGGAATGGGTGACTTCGCCGGACTGGCGGAGAAGCTCGACTACATCGCCGACCTGGGCGTGACGGCCGTCTGGCTGCTGCCGTTCTATCCGTCACCGCTCAAGGATGACGGCTACGACATCGCACTGTTCACCCAGGTGCATCCCGACTACGGCACGTTGCGTGACTTCCGGACCTTCGTGCGCGAGGCGCATCGGCGTGGGCTGCGCGTCATCACGGAGCTGGTGGTCAACCACACCAGCGATCAGCATCCATGGTTCGTCGAGGCGCGCGCCAGCCGCAAGAACGCAAAGCGCGACTGGTATGTCTGGAGCGACAGCGACCAGAAATACACCGATGCGCGCATCATCTTCACCGATACCGAGACCAGCAACTGGACCTGGGACCAGGAGTCGCAGCAGTATTTCTGGCATCGGTTCTTCAGCCATCAGCCCGACCTGAACTACGACAATCCGCAGGTCATCCGCGCCATCCTGCGCGTCATGCGCTTCTGGCTGGACCTCGGCGTCGACGGGCTGCGCCTGGACGCCGTGCCCTATCTCGTCGAGCGCGAGGGAACGAACGGCGAGAACCTGCCAGAGACGCACGCCGTGCTGAAGCGCCTTCGGGCCGGGATGGACGAGCGGTATTCCGGACGCATGCTTCTCGCCGAGGCGAACCAGTGGCCGCCGGACGTGCTTCCGTACTTCGGCACGTCCGAGGAGCCTGAGTGCCACATGGCCTTCCACTTCCCGCTCATGCCGCGCATCTGGATCGCCCTGCGGCGCGAGGATCGCTACCCGATCGTCGAGATCATGGGCCAGACGCCCGAAATCCCAGACGAGGGCCAATGGGCGCTCTTCCTTCGCAACCACGACGAGCTCACCCTCGAGATGGTGACCGATGAGGAGCGTGACTTCATGTACACCGAGTACGCCAAGGACGCGCGCATGAGGATCAACGTCGGGATTCGCCGACGGCTGGCACCGCTGGTCGACAACAGCCGGCGCCGGATCGAGCTGCTCAACTCGCTGCTGTTCAGCATGCGCGGCACGCCGGTCATCTATTACGGCGACGAGATCGGCATGGGAGACAACGTCTATCTGGGCGACCGTAATGGCGTTCGCACGCCGATGCAGTGGACCGGCGACCGCAACGCCGGCTTCTCACGCGCGGATGTGCATGCGCTTTACGCACCACTCGTGGCCGATCCGGTCTATGGCTTCCAGACGGTGAACGTTGAAGCGCAGCACCGAGTGCCCGGCTCACTGCTCAATTGGATGAAGCGCCTCATCCGCGTGCGTCGCGCTCATCCGGTCTTCGGGCGAGGCTCCCTGGAGTTCCTCCATCCCGAAAACCGACGCGTCCTGGCATATCTGCGCGAGCACGAGGGCGTCACCATCCTGTGCGTCGCGAACCTCTCTCGGTTCGCGCAGTACGTGGAGCTCGATCTCTCACACTTCAACGGGCGCGTACCGGTGGAGCTCATCGGGCGGGTGCATTTCCCGCCGATCGGTGAGCTGCCGTACCTGCTCACCCTCGGCTCCCACGATTTCTTCTGGTTCGAGCTGACCAATGCCGCGAGTTGACGGGGCCGTCGTTCGCTCGGCCGGCCCGGCCGATGTCGAGGCTCTTGCCGGCATCAGCGGGCGCGCCTTGAACGCGACGTATCGTGGAGTCGTCCCCGACGTGGTCCTGGACGAGTGGATCGAGGGTGGTCCGACGAGCTGGCGCGCGGCGTTCGAGAATCGAGCTTCGGACAGCCCCAATCGCGCTTGGGTCGCCGAGCGCGACGGTTCTGTGCTCGGATACGCCACGACGGTGCCGGCGAGGTCCCACTGGCTGCCTCCTCCCGACGGTGCGGGAGAGCTGACCAACCTGTACCTCGACCCCGATGCGATCGGCACCGGTCTGGGACGCCTGCTGTACGAGCACGCCGTTACTGATCTGCGCCAGCGGGGGTTCGATCCGCTGCTTGTGTGGGCGTTCCGTGACAACCCGCTGGCCACCCGCTTCTACGAGAGGATGGGATTGACCATGGATGTCGCCGAGCACTCCTGGGTTCTCGGCGACGTGCCTTGTCCCATCGTCCGCTTCCGCCGGGATTGGCCGACGGACGGACCTGCATGACTCGGCGTCCTCGACTCCGCCACATACCCGACTCACCCTCGCCCGCTCTGCCATGTACCCGCCGGCTGGCTAGAGCGACGGGTTCGCGGTGACGGCTGGATTCTCGCCAGACTGGATCGTCGTCCAGCGCTGGTTCCGCGCCAAGCAACGCCCGGTCGCTGCCGTCATCGAAGTCGACCAGGCGCCCCTAACCGTGGGTGAGCTGCGCGTGCTCGAGATCGCGTATGCCGATGGCGGCGCGCCTGACCGATACCTCGTCCCGACGCTCAACGGCCGGGAGCCCATCGACGGTGAGGGCGCATGGTCGTCCCTGGTCCGGGCCATCGCCGACGACGCCGAGCTGCGCGGCACCCGTGGCCGTTTTCTCGCCTCCCGGACCGATGCGCTGGCGGCGCTCCTTGGCGCGACGCCGGACCTGAACGAGCGACGGTTGGGCGTCGAGCAGTCGAACACGTCGGTGCTGCTGGGGGATCGGCTCATCCTCAAGCTGTATCGGCTCCTGGAAGTTGGCGACAATCCGGACGTCGAACTGAGCGCCTTCCTGACCGATGCCGGCTTCGCCGATACGCCGGCGCTGGCCGGCGCCATCACCTACGAGAGCGATGACGGCCCCGCGGCGGCAGCGATGCTCCAGGCGTTCGTCCCCTCCACCGCCGATGCCTGGGCGGCCATGCTCAGCGCGCTGGCGTCCGACCGGCCGCGCGCGACGGCGATGGCGGTGCGAGTCGGCGAGGTCACGGCGCGTATGCACGCGGCGCTGGCGTCGCGTCCGTACCACCCGGCATTCCCGGCCCGCGCTGCCACGGTCACCGAAACCGCGGCATGGCGAACCTCCGCTGAGCGCCAGTTGGCGCAGGCCGTCACCGCAGCGAGCGGGGTGGCTCATGCGGCGATGGTCGAGCAGGCGCCACGGATCACGGCGCGATTCGCCGATACGTTCGGCTCCGCCACCGGCGAGGCGCGGGTAAGTCGTGTCCACGGCGACTACCACCTGGGGCAACTCCTGGAGCGACCTGATGGCGGCTTCAGCGTCGTCGACTTCGAGGGCGAGCCGGCGCGGCCACTCGGCGAGCGGCGCCAGCCGTCATCGCCCCTGCGCGACGTGGCCGGCATGCTGCGCAGCCTTGACTACGCCGCTCGCACCGCCGAACGCTCGTTCGCCTTCGAAGCCGGAGCCTGGTTGGCCGACGCGCGAAGCGCGTTCATTGGCGCCTACGGCGGCATCGGTCCCAAGGAGGCCGGCCTATTGGACGCGTTCGAACTCGAGAAGGCGTGCTATGAAGTCCGTTATGAGGCGAACAATCGCCCGGACTGGCTCTGGCTTCCCCTCGCCGCCGTGGAGCGGTTGACTGCCGGGTCCTGATCGGGCGCAGAAGCGCGCCTCCTCGGCGAACTCTTCGGGATGGAACGCGTATGCCCACATCGAGCCCGGCTGGATGCGGAAGAAGTCGAAATCGTCGCCCCAGGTGTACGGGTCCGATTCATAGGTGTCGCCTCAGATCCGATGGATCTCGTCGCGTCGAACATGCGCCGGAGCTCACGGAGCTCCGCATCGGTCTCGAACATGCTAGAACTGCCATCGTGAACGAAGCCGACCTCCGACACCTTCAGCGATGCGTAACACTGGCGGCAGAGGCACTCGAGGCGGGTGACGAGCCGTTCGGCTCGGTGCTCGTTGCCATGGACGGGACCGTACTCGCCGAAGACCACAATCGTGTGGCCTCCGGCGACCGGACGCGGCATCCCGAATTCGAACTCGCACGCTGGGCGGCGGCCAACATGACTCCGCAGCAACGAGCATCGGCGACCGTCTACACGTCGGGAGAGCACTGTCCGATGTGCGCCGCCGCGCACGGCTGGGTCGGGCTCGGTCGCATCTACTACGTGAGCTCGTCGAAGCAGTTGGCGGCTTGGCTCACCGAGCTCGGGGTGCCGCCGCCTCCCGTGGTCACCCTCCCGATCCAGGCGGTTGCTCCCAGCGTCGTGGTGGCGGGTCCAGTCCCCGGGCTAGCGGATCAGGTGCGCGACCTGCACCGGCGGTTCCACGCATCATCCTGAAAGTCAAGCAAGCCGGTCGGACGGATCGGAGATGAGCCGGGTACCCTTCCACGGATGAGATTGAACGATGCGCGCGTCCCCAATCCCGTGCGCGACGACCACGACCCGGCATGGCCCTGAGGGTCTGGCGCGGCGATCCGTATCCGCTCGGCGCGACCTGGGACGGGTCCGGCGTGAACTTCGCCCTATTCAGCGAGAACGCCGAGGCAGTCGACCTGTGTCTCCTTGACGTGGACGGAGCCGAGCAGAAGATTCGCCTGACCGAACAGACCGATCTGGTCTGGCATGGCTACCTGCCCGACATCCGCCCGGGTCAGCGTTACGGCTATCGCGTCCACGGTCCGTATGAACCGAAGCACGGCCACCGCTTCAATCCGTCGAAGCTGCTCATCGACCCGTACGCCAAGCGCATCGACGGCCCGGTGAAGTGGGACGACTCGCTGTTCGGCTACCGCATCGGTGCAGAAGACGGCGAAGACGAGCTGGACGAGCGCGACAGCGCCGAGTTCGCACCGAAGAGCGTGGTCATCAACCAGGCGTTCGTGTGGGGCGATGATGCTGCCCCGCGAACCGGGTTCGACCGCACCCTGATCTACGAGGTCCACGTCAAGGGCTTCACGCAGCTTCACCCCGAGGTGCCCGAGGAGCTGCGCGGCACGTACGCCGGCATGGGATCGGCTCCGGCGCTCGACTACCTGACCAACCTCGGCGTCACTGCCGTCGAGCTGTTGCCGGTGCACCAGCATGTCAACGATCGGCATCTCGTGGAGCGCGGCCTGAGCAACTACTGGGGCTATAACACCATCGGCTTCTTCGCGCCCGACGTGCGGTACAGCGCGACGGGGGAGCCGGTCAGCGAGTTCAAAACGATGGTCAAGCGGCTCCACGGTGCGGGGATCGAGGTCTTCCTCGACGTCGTCTACAACCACACCGGCGAGGGCAACCACCAGGGACCGACCATCAGCTTTCGGGGCATCGACAACGCGGCCTACTACCGGCTCAGCCCCGAAGACCCGCGGTACTACGTCGACTACACCGGAACCGGCAACACGCTCGACGCGACGAGCCCCAAGGTGCTCCAGTTGATCATGGACTCGCTGCGCTATTGGGTCACCGAGATGCACGTCGACGGCTTCCGCTTCGACCTCGCCTCGGCGCTGGCGCGCGAGATGTACGACGTTGACAAGCTCGGCAGCTTCTTCGACATCATCCACCAGGATCCGATCATCAGCCAGGTCAAGCTGATCGCCGAGCCGTGGGACGTCGGCCCCGGTGGCTACCAGGTCGGCAATTTCCCGGTTGGATGGGCGGAGTGGAACGGCAAGTATCGCGACACGGTCCGCCGCTTCTGGAAGGGCGTCGGCGGCCAGGCGGCGGAGCTGGGGTATCGGCTCAGCGGTTCATCCGACCTGTACGCGAGCTCCGGTCGTCAGCCCCACGCCAGCGTCAATTTCGTCACGGCGCACGACGGGTTCACCCTCAACGACCTCGTCAGCTACACCTCCAAGCACAACGAAGCGAATGGCGAGGAGAACAACGACGGCGACAATAACAACGAGAGCATGAACTTCGGCGTCGAAGGCGAGACCGATGAAGAGGCCGTCATCGAGATCCGCGAGCGCCAGAAGCGCAACTACCTGGCCACGCTCATGTTGAGCCAGGGTGTGCCG
>JACDHU010000165.1 GCA_013820865.1 Chloroflexota bacterium | reverse complement strand
GCGCGCGATGAACGCGTGGACCGCCCATCCGCTGATCGGACTCGACGCGCCCCACCGGTGACGACCGTCGCTCCGGCTCGCGCCAGCTCGAGGCCGACCTCCTCAGCCCACTCGAGCAGTCGATGCGCATCTGGACCTCGCGGCTCTCCATCGCCGATGACGGCAACGTATGGCGGCCGCAGCTCCCTCGCCCCCTCAGACACCGGCGCGAACTCCCAGTGGAATCGTCGCCACCGTCTCATAGCGGGCCGGTCCCCCACCGATGTGACTCCGCATCAGCGCGATCCGGTCGACCCCCAGCACGCCCTCCGGAGCCGATGCGGACGCGAGCCACGACCGCAGATCCACCGGTCGCTGACGTGCTCGCGCCAACGTCACGTGCGCTCGAAACGGCTGCGTGACCCGCAGACTCAGCGCTCGGGCAACGTCAGAGGCGAGCCCCGCCAGACGACCGTCCGCATCCTCAACGCCGTACCAGGCGACCCGCGCGCGCGCCGGCGTCGGAAACGCGCCAAGCCCCCCGGTCCGGACGCTCGTCCCTGATTCAGCCGAGATGGACGTCAGGCGTTCAATCAAACCAGGAACAGAATCAGGCTCGACTGGACCAAGGAAGGCGAGAGTGACATGCCAACCGTCGGAATCGGTCCAGCGCAGGTCAGCCAGGTCAGCTCGCTCGCGCGAGGACTCCAACGACGCGTCCAGGGACGCGCGCAGGGCCTCACCGATCGGGACAGCCACGAAGCAGCGCCAGCGCTCCGCATCCATCGGTCAGGTCAGCCGTGCGTCCACGATGGGAAGCAGCTCGTCGAGGGAGTGAATGACCGGCACGCCCTCGGGTACCTCGTCGGGTCGGTATCGCTCGGCCCGATCAATCAGGACGCCATCGATGCCCACGTTGCGCGCGCCCTCGACATCGGCGTCGACATGGTCGCCGACATGGATGACGGAGCCGGGGTCCACCGCCGCCTGCTCGAGCGCCCACTCGAAGATTCGGCGGTCGGGCTTCTCGAATCCGACGCGCGCACTGGCGGCGATGAAGTCGAAATGCCCGACGAGCTCCAGCGAGTGGAGCAACTCGGGCAGGTTCCACACCCAGTTGCTCACGGCACCGACCGTGAGGCCGCGCTCCTTGAGCCCCGTGAGCACCCCGGGCGCATCGGGGAAGATGTGCCAGTGGCTCGTGACCATGAAGAGCTCCGCCAGGCGGCGGTAGAACGCATCGGGCATCGGCTCCAATCCCAGCTGCGCGATCGCAGCCGCGTCGATCTCGACCGTGCGCCGGAAGCTCGTCTCCTCGGACGGGTCGAAGCCGGCCTCCATCCCCCACCCGCCGTGCCGGTACGCGTGACGCAGGGCGGCATACAAGTCGCTCATTTCGACGCTGATGCCGTACTCCTCGAACGCGAGCGCATAGACGTGCTCCCACGACGGGTTGGGGCGCATCACGGTATCGCCGATATCAAGAAAGACCGCCTTCAGCGGCCGATGTGTGTCATTCATAGCTTCGCAAGCGTAGCGCAGGATGCTCAGGCGGCGGAGACACCCATGGTGCGCAGGATGCCGTAGATCTCGGTCCGGTAGCGGATGCCGGACGAGTGTCGGGAGAGCCAGAGCAGGTAGTCGGGATCCTGGCGCGCGAGATCGGGCAGGCTCCAGCCGGTGTACCGGCCGAACGCGAGCACGCTGCCAGCGGCGGTCTTCGCCGATGGAGCCGATGATGCTCGGGCCGTGGCGGCGACCAAGATGCCAGCGATCGTCGCGCGCCGGTTACGGTCATGGGCGGCGCGTGCGGTCTCATCGCGCAGGAACGCGTAGGCGCGATTGAAATCCCCCATCTTCTCGGCGGCACGGCGCGAGGGATCGCGATCGGGGTGGTACTTGAGCGCCAGCGCCCGGAAGGCACCGTGCACGACCTCCTGCTCGGCGGTCGGGACCACCTGGAGAACCGCGTAAGGATCGAAGACGGGGCCGGCCATCGGTCTGTGAAGCTCAGTCGTTGTAGAGCCGCTCTTCGATCAGCTTCTCGGCCGTGATCCGACCCGTCGGATCAAAGCAGCTGTACTCGAAGAGCTTCTCGTATTCGAGATCAATGTTGTCCTGGCCGCCGCGATTCTTTTCGATGCTGGCCACTACCCAGTCACGATAGCGCTGTGCCTGGTACGGGTTGAACTCGATGTTGACCTTGGCGACGATGTTGTACTTGTCGTTGAGGATCAGGATGATGTCGGACTCGTAGTTGATGGCCGATGAGCCGCGCAGGTGATGGTTGCGCAGGCGCTTGGCCTTGAGCCCCTCACGGTCGGCCGCGACGATGGCAACGACGGGAATGCCCTCGGCCAACGCGATGTCCTTGAGACCCGATACGATTCGGGTCACCTTTTCCTCTTCGGTGGCGGGCTCCGGGACGACCGGCACCTTCTGGAGGTAGTCGACGAAAAGCACCAGGCGGCGCTCGTCATCCGATCCGCGATGCTCCTGCACAAGCGCTCGCAGGTTGTCGATGGTCGAATGGGTCGCGGTTCCGCGCATGAGGAACAGGTTCGAGCCGTAGCGAGCAATGCGCTCCAGGCTAGGGCGCAGTCGCGGGTTCGCTCCAAGCTTGGCGCGCGTGCCGCTCTCCGCGGAGGCCGTGTACGAGCTCACGACCTCTTTCTTGACGTCCTGGATCTTCACCGCGCCCGACTTCTGTGGCAAGTGGCTCAGCGCGGACTCCATGGCCACCATGCGCTGGATGAGGTACTCCTCGTCGTGCTCGAAGCAGACGTAGAGCACCGTCGCCTGGCCCGATGCGGCCATGTTGCGGGCCATTTGGAGGGCCATGGTGGTCTTGCCCTGGCCCTGCGCGCCACCGATGAGCATCAGCTCGCCCGGCCGCAGCCCGCCGCCGATCGTCTTGTCCATCGGCACGAAGCCGGTCGCGATCGGAACGAGATCATCGATGCTGCCGGACGCGACCCGCTCGTTGAGGCTGGTCAGGACGTCAAGCGCGGAGCGGGGCTGAAGAGTTCCCTCGCCGGCGTTGAGCTTCCAGTCTGTGTTGGACTTCGACTTCGGCTGGGTGATCGGCTCGTCGATCATGTGGTGGCAGGCTCCCTGTGCTCAGGAACGAAAGGGTTCACTGCGTTGGAGGCAGGTGCCTACACGCAACACGCCCGCGGAGTATACGGCCCACCTCCTAGCGCTCCAATGACCCGAATGGACTATCCAAAAGCGTGGACAACGGGAGGGTTGCGGACCGTTCGCACCACATCAGCGGTAGGCTGCTCGTCCTCCAGAGTTGGTCAGATCTGAAAAATCCTATGCCGGTTGTGGGGCGGGGCCACGGCGGCGGCGCTTGTCGCCACCTTCATCGGCCTCGGGCTCGATGTCGGTCTCGGTGCTCTCGGTGGCCGGCACCGCGCCGGTTTTCTTGAGCGTCGGCCCACCGCTGCGTGGCGGAAGCACGCCCTCGAACAGGGACTCGAACTCCTCGGACTCGATGGTTTCCTTCTCGATCAGCAGGGCGGCGAGCCTGTCGAGCACCGCTCGGTGCGTCGTCAACGCCTCCTTGGCCCGGTTGAAGCCGTTATCGATGATGGCGCGCACCTCCGAGTCGATCTTCGCTGCGACCTCGTCGGAATAGTTGCGCTGCTCGCTGATCTCGCGACCCAGGAAGACCATCTCCTCCTTCTTGCCGAACGCCAGCGGCCCGAGCTTCTCGCTCATGCCGTACTGGGTGACCATCGCTCGCGCCAGGCCGGTCGCCTTCTCGATGTCGTTCGAGCTGCCGGTGGTCGTGTCTCCGAAGACGAGTGTCTCGGCCACGTTACCGCCGAGCATCCCGGCGATCTTGTCCTCGAACTCGGTCTTGCTATGGAGGTATCGGTCCTCCTGCGGCAGGCTCATCGTGTACCCGAGCGCCATGCCGCGGCTGACGATGGTCACCTTGGTCACCGGGTCGCACTTGGGGAGCACCCGCTGCACGACGGCGTGACCGCCCTCGTGGAAGGCGATGATCTCCTTCTCCTCCTCGGAGATGATGCGGCTGCGACGTTCCGGGCCTGCCACGACGCGGTCGATGGCCTCGTTGAACTCGTCGTTGCCGACCGACTTCTTATTGCGCCGTGCGGCCAGGATGGCGGCCTCGTTCACGAGGTTGGCGAGGTCCGCGCCGCTGAAGCCCGGAGAACGTCGGGCGATGGCCTCGATGTCGACCGTCTTGTCGAGCGGCTTGCCCTTGATGTGAACCTGGAGGATCTGGTGGCGACCCTTGATGTCAGGGCGGTCCAGGATGACCGTACGGTCGAAGCGGCCCGGACGCAGGAGCGCCGGGTCCAGCACGTCCGGCCGGTTGGTGGCGGCCACGACGATCACGTTGGTGTTCGTGTCGAAGCCGTCCATCTCGACCAGGATCTGGTTGAGCGTCTGCTCGCGCTCGTCATGGGAGCCGCCCAGCCCGGCGCCACGCTGGCGACCGACCGCGTCGATCTCGTCAACGAACACGATGCACGGCGAGTTGCGCTTGGCCTGTTCGAACAGGTCGCGCACGCGGGACGCGCCGACGCCGACGAACATCTCCACGAACTCGGACCCGCTGATGCTGAAGAACGGCACTCCCGCCTCGCCGGCCACGGCGCGCGCGAGCAGGGTCTTGCCGGTGCCGGGAGGTCCGACCAGCAGCACGCCGCGCGGGATGCGCGCGCCGAGCGAGTTGAACTTCTCGGGGTACTTGAGGAACTCG